>CALKBB010000233.1 GCA_937989795.1 uncultured Collinsella sp.
GTGCGGCTTGGCATCCCACAGAATATCGCGGGGCGCACCCGCCTCGACGAAGGTTTCGAGGATAAGGCGATGGGCGGGATTTTTTGTTCCCGTATTGAGCTTGCCGTCCGAGAAGGTCCCCGCGCCGCCCAGACCAAACTGAATATTGCTCTCGGGGTCGAGGATGCGCTCCTTTAGAAAGAGGTCGATCGCCTGCGAGCGGCGAAATGCCGGGTCGCCGCGCTCGATAAGCAAGGGCTTAAGACCTGCTTTGGCGAGCGTGAGCGCAGCGAAAAGGCCGGCGCATCCGGCGCCGACAACGACAGGGCGTTCTTGAGGTGCGTCGGAGACGGGGGAGGGGAATGAAGGCTCATCGTCTTCTATCGCGCGTACGCGCGAGCGGTCACGCTCGGCAACGCTGTCGACCGCTTCTCGCTCGAGGTGGGGACTAGTCAGCTCAACACGAAAGCTCAGGATAAAATGGACGTCTCGTTTTTTGCGAGCGTCGATTGACTTGCGGTGGAGTTCGATGGACTTGATCTCGGAGTCCTTGCAACGTAGGATGCGCTTGGCGACTCGCTTGCCAACAATGAGACAGGCATTTTCATCGCCGGCTTCATCGAGCGACACGTTGACTTGGGTGATTTCGATCATCGAGGTCTCCTTAGAGGCAAGAAAGAGGCCGTCCGGTATCCCAGACGGCCCGAATGCGTTTTTGATTATAGACTGCGCGGCTATAGGCTGCTTGCAGCGCGAATGCCCGAGAGCCAGGCCCACGCAAGGTTAAAGCCTCCGCAATCGGCGTCGATGTCGAGCGCTTCACCGCAGACGTAAAGCGGGGCGTCGACAACGCTGCGCGCGCGTAGGCTGGGTGTTGAGATGCTCTCGACAGATATGCCACCACGCGTGACCTGCGCTGAGCGCTCCTCGGCTGTTCCCTCGACGAGCAACTTAAAGTGCTTGAGGATCGAGACCAGGTGGATGACATCGTTGGAGCCTGGATGGCACTGCTCGAACGCCGTGCAGACGACGCGGGAGAGTTGCGGGGCGAGCATGCCGTCGAGCCAACGGGGATCGCGGGGCGAAAAGCCGCCGAGCAGCTCAACGCGCCGGTTGAGCATATCGAGCAGCTCGTCTTTGGAGAGGTCGGGGAAAACGTCGAGCAGGATCGTATCGCCGTGCTGGATACGACGGGAGAGGTTGAAGACAGCGACGCCCGAGATACCGAAGGTTCGAAACAGGACTTCACCGTCTTCGTGCCAGAGCTCATTATGATTGCGGGCGAGCGTCAAGCGGGCGCGGACGCGCAGGCCATCCAACGTCTTGATTGCCGCCCGATCGCCGACGACCGTTGCCGATACGGGGCAGAGGATGGGGCGCAGCGAAGTGAGGGGGAGGCGAAACGTATCGGCGATACCAGTGGGGTTGCCACCCGTGGCGATAATTACGGCATGTGCCTGCAGGGCCTCGTTCTTGCGAGGGACATCGGCGAGCGCTTTCCGAAGCGAGCGGAGCTCCGATTTTCGGTCGTCGCGCTTTTTTGCCTTGAGTGCCCGCGCTGGACGGTCTATTTGGAGTGTCCAGCCTTCGGAAGCTTTGCGCGCCGTGGCAATATTGGCTCCGCAGATTAAGGTGATACCTAGGCGGTCGCAAACGTTGAGAAGCGCGTCGCGCACCGATTCGGCGCGAAGGGAGCGCGGGTACAGTCGGCCTTCCTCGGAGGTTGTCATGATGCCCAGCGAGGAGAAGAAACCCATAAGCTCTTGTTCGGGTTGGGGGCCCATGACAGATTCGACGAATGCGGGGTGGTTATACCGCTGAGGATCAATCGATTCGTTGGAGAGGTTGCAGCGGCCGTTACCGGTCGCAAGGAGCTTAAGGCCGCAGGCGACATCGCGCTCAACGATGCAGACGCTTTTGCCAGCGCGTGCGGCCGTGATGGCGGCGGCGAGACCCGAGGCCCCGCCGCCGATTACCAGGACGTCATAGAAGGCGCTCGTGTTCACTTAGGCCTCGTCGGTCTCGTGCGGGGCGATGGCCTCGACGGCAGAGACGGCCTTGGGCAGCATGCCATCGGGCAGCGCGGTCTCAACCTCGCCCTTATCGCAGGCCTCGGCGAGTGCCGGATTAATGGGAAGCGTGCCCAAGATGTCGAGGTTATAGCGCTCTGCGACCTCGGGGAGCTTGCTCTTGCCAAAGACCTCGATCTTCTTGCCGCAGTCGGGGCACTCGATATAGCTCATGTTCTCGACAACGCCCAGAATGGGGATGTTCATCTTCTCGGCCATGTTGACTGCCTTGGCGACGATCATCGAGACCAAGTCTTGCGGGCTCGTGACGATGACGATGCCATCGACGGGCAGCGATTGGAAAACGGTGAGCGCGACGTCGCCCGTTCCCGGAGGCATATCGACCAGCAGGTAGTCGATGGGGCCCCACGAGGTCTCGCTCCAGAATTGCCTGATGGCGCCCGCGATAACCGGGCCACGCCAAAGGACGGGATCGGTTTCGTTTTGGAGCAGCAGGTTGGAGCTCATGACCTTGATCCCGTGCTCTGAGATCTCGGGCAGCATAAGATTGCCGAGAGCGTGGACATGACGTCCGCTCATACCGAACATCTTGGGGATGGAGGGGCCGGTGATGTCGGCATCGAGGATGCCGACTTTGTTGCCGCGGCGGGCAAGCTCGGTGGCGATGGCACCGGTGACGAACGACTTGCCAACGCCGCCCTTGCCGGATAACACGGCGATAACGCGCTTGACTTCGGATAGCGTGTTCTCTTCAAATTCCTGCGGTGCGGTTTGTCCGCCGGCCGCCTGTGCGTGCTCGCAACCCATATAAGACTCCTTATGAATTATGTTGGGACCAGGGTCCCGCGATGTAACACGAGCGTCATTGTACCCTCGATTGCGAGCAAGAGTCATTCGTGGTGTACCTAGCTGTATGACCTCGGCTGTTTGATAGCACGTCGTGAATAGTCGGGCCTATTGCACTTTTGTGGCAAACTCAAGATATTGGACGCGCTGTAGCTTGTCGATAGTTGACGTATAGGGGCTGTCTTCCGATTCGAGGTCATAACGCAGCCCATCGGCGCCGAGATAGCCGGCGACGTTGATGGACGGTAGGTCCGACCTTGTTGCAAGCAAGGCCTTTTGGTAGTCGGTGAGCGGGGCGCCGATCTTATTAAGGGCTATGGCTGCAATCTCGTTGGCTCCGACCGTATCGTAAACATTGAGTTCATTGTGACCAGCGATTTCGTAGTTTGCCCAGACAAAATACGTTGATTGATGAACGCGGAAAGCGTGGCTCGCCGTGTCTTCCTGCGGATACAGCTCGTCGTTGAGACTTGTTGCGATACTGGGCTGATGGTCGCCAAAAAAGACGAGAACGACCGGTCGGCCGATATTGCGGAGCTCGTTGATAAAATACTCGAGATCTCGGTCGGATGCGTTGATGCAGGTCAGGTACGTATTGAGCATAGCATTGGTGTTCTCGCTGGCACCCTCGACCCAATAATTCGTAAGCTCTTCTGCGGGAACGGACCCGATTTCGTATCCGCCATGATTTTGCATCGTTACATCAAAGATGAACTGCGGCCTTTCGTCGGTCCTGAGCAGTTCAAGTATTTTGTCGTAGGTGACGTAGTCGCATACACCGTTGTGGTAATAGGGCGCGTCTCCAAAATCGTCGATTGAAAGAAATTCTCCAAAGCCGAGCTGCTGATAGATTTTATCTCGGTGGTAGTTGACGGGATTTTGGGGGTGCATGGCGGTGGCGACGTACCCAAGCTCTTTAAGGTCTTTTGCCAGGCTATCAACATCGCTCATCTGATAAAGCTGATAGGGGATTTTGCCGACTCCGACAAAGGCCGTTGTAGCCCCCGTTAAAAAATCGAATTCGGAGTTGGCCGTTCCGCCCCCTGTGACCGAGGCAAGCATGGTGCCGCGCACAAGTGTGTCGGGAAGGGAATTATAGTAGTTGGGGCCGAAGTATCCGGCAGCCTTGAGCTGTTCGAAGCACGATAGGTCGGTGAAACGCTCATTCATGACGGCAATGACCGTTGGTTTGATCTCATTGAATTGGGCAACGGCCGCGGCGCGTTGCTCGCTGGAGCCGTAGGTGCTGTCATAGGCGACAACAAGCTCTTGCTCGATATTTTTAGTCTCATCAGGTGTATAGCCCTCGGGCTTTTCAATTGGCAACTCGTTGACCATCTCGGTAAACGAGGTGATGAAGCCCTGTGAAACATATGTACAGATGGGCTGCCAGCGGTCAAATCCAAAATTCAGTGCCTGCTCTAAGTCGATACTGGAAAAACCCAAAAGGCTTATCACGCTCACGAGAAGAAAAGCGCAGAGGTTTCCGGCGATGGCAGGAAGAACATGAGCCGGCGTGCTGAGTTTTCGCGGTCGAATGAGGGAAAGCAGTCCAAGAGAGATTTCGAGTAACGCGAGCGAGGTGACAATTCCTGCAGTGAAGGTGAACTCATATCCCTCACTTACTTCCATTGCGGTGCCCAATGCCAAAATGTCGCTCGGCAGGATGGCCTCGCCTTTAAACGTCATAACAAAGTGCTCGGCAATACCAAGAATGCAACAGGCGACGGGCACGAGGACCATCGCCCCTCCGTGTCGCTGCCCTAACAAATAAAGGGACAGAAGAATCGACGCAAGTAATCCAACGGAAAAGCCGAACGAGTTGGCAGGAATTCGGTAAAAGGTTTCATTGCAGGCGATTTCGAGCGAAACGAACGACAGGATCGCAACTGCTGCGATGATGATAATGTCGCGGCATATGCAGGCAACCGTTCCAGTTGCGACATCTGTTTGATTGATGAGCTCCGAAACAAGGGGCTCGACAAGGAGGGCGACTGCGGCAGCGCCGAGTGCGGAATAAGACAGAATCCACAGGGAATTGCCCTCATTTACGAGCAGCTGATTGGCAATCCATGCCGAAACTACGCCAAGGGGGATGAGGAGCGTCGCGCACCAAAGGGCGCGAAAAACAGGCGGTTGTTCCTTTC
>CALKBB010000234.1 GCA_937989795.1 uncultured Collinsella sp.
AGCCCGAGACGGTCCCGGGCTGACAATTTCAACTGTAATGGACGTTCTTAAATGACTAGTCATCCAAGAACGTCCCCAACGACTACTCATTTAAGTACGTCCCCAATGAGTACCCAATGAGTGTGTGGGCGATCGGATTTTCCCGCTCGCCGATTTGTGTCTTGAAAAATGTATATAACGACTATAACGTAGTGTGAAACATATTGGAAACAATACCGAGGAGGCTGCGTTGAAGAAAAGCAATCTGGGCTATGTGCTGGTGCTGATCGCCGCGCTTATGTGGGGCAGCATCGGAATCTTTGTAAAAGGCATCTCGGCCCTGGGTGTTTCGTCTCAGAGCATGGCGGCCTTTCGCCTGTTGTCGGGTGCCGTCTTAATGGCTCCGGTCTTGGCGTTCATGGGTTGCCAGGGAGGCGATCGTGAGGGAAAAGCATCGGGTCCCCTGGCACTGTTCAAGGCAAGTCCTAAAGAGCTTGTTCCCTGTGCGCTTCTTGGCATTATCGGCCTCGCCACCGCTAACACGCTTTATTACGAGTGTATGGGCGAGGTGGGCATGTCCACGGCCTCGGTGCTGCTCTACACCTCGCCGGTGTTTGGCGTCATGCTCGGCCGCGTGCTTTATCGCGAGGATGTGACTCCCAACAAGCTCGTTGCCATCGCTTTTAATATCGGTGGCTGTGTACTTGCAGTGACCAATGGCGACCTTTCCGGTTTCCATTTTTCGGTTTGGGGCGTCACGTCGGGCGTGATCGCGGGCTTTTGTGGCGCGTCGCTCGCGGTGTTTAGCCGGATAGCAACCAAGACGGTCCACCCGCTGGCTGTCACGTTTTGGGGCCTTGTTTTTGGCGGTGCGGTTATGGCGGCTATCGCGGCTCCGTGGCCAGATGTCGCCGCGGCAATGTCGCCACAGCTGCTGCTGCTGTTCTTTGGTTTTGGACTCATCCCCACAGCCGTGGCCTATGTCTTATATATGCAGGGTCTGTCCATGGGGCTCGAGACATCGAAAGTTCCCGTCGTAATGTCTTTCGAGACAGTCGTCACCGTACTGGTGGGCATTGGCATCTACGCCGAGCCCGCCGGCGCGATCAAGGTCCTGGGCATCGTGCTGGTGCTCGCGTCCATCCTGATCATGAACACCGACTTCTCCAAGCTGCGCAACAGTGTGATTGTCGGTCATGTTGTTGAGAGCATGACCTTTAAGCCCAACGCGTGGTGGACCGAAAAATCTCAGGACATGGATCTGTTTAAGGAACGCACCGGCATCGCGCTGGAACCCACCGTGCAGGAAAGCCCCTGGTACTTCGTGCGATAGAGGATTGTGCACGGCGTCTAGCCTGGGGTTATCCAGCCAGCGCCGGCCTATCCAGCCCCAACGTTTCAAGTACGTTAAACCCGTCAACGGTCGATTTTCACCCGCGAACGGTCTTTATACTAATTAGCAATATAAGCAACGTATAAGACGTTATAATGACCATAACGAAAAGGAGGAGGCAAGATGAATCAGATCATTCTCGCATCTCATGGCGGCCTGGCCGCAGGCGCCAAAGACACGCTCGAGATGGTTCTCGGCGACGTGTCGAACGTCCACGTCGTGTCGCTTGCTCGTGACGACAAGGAGCCCATCACCAATAAGGTGGACGCCATGATCGCCACGTTCAACGCGGACGACACCGTCTATGTGCTGACCGATATGCTCGGCAGCTCGGTCAACAACAGCATGGTCGAGCTTTCCAAGAACGGCACGAAGTTCACGGTTGTCAGCGGTTTCAACATTCCGCTGGCACTGACGCTCGCTATGAGCCCCGTCCCCATCAAGGGCGCCGAGCTCGCGGCCCTCATCAACGAGGCCCGTACCGGTCTGACCAACCCCAATGCACCGGTCGAGGCTGCCGCGGCTCCCGCCAAGAAGGCCAAGGCGTCCCGTCACAGCTCCGGTCCCGCCAAGATCGTCCTCGCACGTCTTGACTACCGTCTGCTGCACGGCCAGGTCGTCTTTACCTGGACCACCAAGGTTCAGGCCGAGCGCATCATTGTCGTCGACAACGCTGCCGCCAACGATGAGATCAAGAAGGGCGCTCTTAAGCTGGCCAAGCCCCAGGGCGTGCGCCTGAACGTCTTCACCGTCGAGCGTGCCCTCGCCAAGATGGACAAGCTCAACACCCTCGGCGAGCGCGTCATGTTTGTCTTTGGCAACACTGCCGAGATGCTGCAGTTCTGCCAGGGCTACAAGCTCGACGCCATCAACCTGGGCGCCACCGCCAACCACGACGGTGCCGATCAGATTGGCGGCAAGGACAGCTCCGTCTTCTTCGACGCCACCCAGAAGGCCGACGTCAACCAGCTGCTCGACATGGGCATCAAGCTCTATGTCCAGCAGACCCCTACGTATCAGAGCGTCGACATCGACGCCAAGCTGTAATCAACCAGGCTTTTGCCTGACTGAAAGGAGAAGGGTATGAATACGTTCATCAGTGCGGTGCTCGTCGGCCTCGTCGGCGTGTTCTGCATGTGGGACTCCCGCCTGCTCGGTCGTCTTAACTTCGAGCAGCCCCTCGTTGGCGCTACGCTCGTCGGTCTGCTGCTGGGCGATGTGCCCACCGGCCTTGCCGTCGGTGCCGCCGTCGAGCTCGTGTCCATGGGCCTGGTGCAGGTCGGCGCCGCCGTTCCGCCCGATATGGTCCTGGGCGGCATCGTGGCCGCTGCCTTTGCGTGCCTGACCGATGCTTCCGCCGAGACCGCCATGACGATCGCCATCCCGGTCGCCGTCCTCGGTCAGCTCCTCGGCATCGTGTTCCGTTCCATCATCGCCGTCCTCACCCATGTGGCAGATAACGCGATTGATAACGGAAAGTTCAAGACCGCCTACCGTATGCACATCTGCGCCGGCTCCGGTTTGTACGCCATCATGTACTTCCTGCCGATCTTCCTCGCCGTCTTTGTTGGCACCGACCTGGTTCAGGCCATCGTCAACATGGTTCCCGAGTGGCTGTCCACTGGTCTTAACGTTTCGACCAAGATCATGACCGCCTACGGCTTGGCCCTGCTGCTCACCATGATGATCAAGAAGGGTATGACTCCGTTCCTGTTCATCGGTTTCCTGCTCGCCGCTTACCTCAACCTGTCCGTCATCGCGGTCGCTCTGATCGGTGTGTGCCTGGCTGTCGTCTTCATGGGCTTCAAGTTCAACGGTTCCCATGCAGCCGCCGGTGTCGATTCCGACTACGATCCGCTCGAAGACGACGAAGACTAAGGAGGAACACACTATGGCAACCGCAACCAAGGACGTGTCCCTGAACAAGAAGGTCAGCCAGTTCTTCTGGCGCTCCTGGGCCATCCAGGCCTCTTGGAACTACGAGCGTCAGATGAACATGGGCTTCCTCTACGGTATGGTTCCCACGCTCGATCGCCTCTATCCGGACGAGTCCGACCCCAAGCAGCTTGCTGCTAAGAAAGAGGCTTACCACCGTCACATGGCGTTCTACAACTGCACCCCGCAGACGAGCGCTTTCATCCTGGGCCTCGCCGCCTCCATGGAGGAGGAGTACGCCAAGGATCCCGAGAACTTCAACCCCGATTCGATTAACGCGGTCAAGACCTCCCTTATGGGCCCGCTTTCCGGCATCGGTGACTCCTTCTTCCAGGGCACCATCCGCGTTATCGCCTTTGGCTTGGGCGTTCAGCTGGCTCAGCAGGGCTCCATCATGGGCCCGATCCTGGCCCTTCTCATCTCCATCGTCCCCTCCGTGCTGATTACTTGGTTCGCAGCCAAGATGGGCTATCAGGGCGGCCACGAGTACCTGAGCAAGCTTCAGGGCGGCGACCTCATGGAGAAGCTCATGTATGTCTGCGGCATCGTGGGTCTTATGTCCGTGGGCGGTATGATCGCCACGCTGATCGGCGCCACCACCCCGCTGCAGTTCGCTGACGGCACCGTCGTTATCCAGGACATCCTGGACAGCATGATGCCCCAGATGATCTCCCTTGGCCTCACCGGCCTTATGTACTGGCTCATCAAGAAGAACGTCAACACCGGTTGGCTTCTCGTGATCGCCATTGTGGGCGGCATCGCCCTCTCCGCGGTCGGCATCCTGGCTTAGTCGCGACTAAGCGCCTAACCGCTTTCCCCCGGGGGCCTGCCTGGCATCCCATACCCCAGGCAGGCTTCCATCCCCAAAATGCGACAATGGGACAGTCCCTTTGTCGCATCCTCAACGGGCCGGCGACTCGGTCCAAACCACGGTAACCCTGCGAGCGCCCGGCAATGTGGCGCCGCAAAAATTGAAAGGAATGTGTCAGATGTACGAGATCGACCTTAACCTCCCTAAGCAGATCGTCGCTGACGTCCTGTCCAACCACGAGATCCACAGCGTCGCTTTCGTCGGCTGCGGTGCCTCCATGTCCGACCTTTACCCCGCCAAGTACTTCCTGGCCAACAACACGGACAAGCTGAACGTTCAGATCTTCACTGCTAACGAGTTCAACTACGACACGCCTTCCTGGGTCAACGAGCACACCTTCGTGATCACCTGCTCCCTCGGTGGCTCCACGCCCGAGACCGTCGAGGCCAACAAGACCGCCAAGAAGCACAACTGCCCGGTCGTCTCCCTCACCAACAAGGCTGGCTCCGCTCTGACCGTCGACGCTGACTACGTCATCGTTCACGGCTTCCACGCCAACTTCGCTGCCAAGTGCGAGAAGCCCGGCTACGCCATCGCTCTTGCTGTCGAGATCCTTCAGCAGACCGAGGGCTATGACCACTACGAGGACATGATCACCGGCCTCACCAACGTCTTTGAGCTCTGCGAGAACGCTGCTCAGTCCTGCAAGAAGCTCGCCAAGAAGTTCGCCGAGGACTTCAAGGACGACAAGATGATCTACTTCATGGCTTCCGGTGCCTCCGAGAAGATGGCTTATTCTCACGCCGCCTTCCTGTTCACCGAGATGCAGTGGATCGACGCCGCCGCCTACAACACCGGCGAGTACTTCCACGGCCCGTTCGAGGTTTCCACCGAGGGTAAGCCCTACGTCTTCTTCATGTCCGATGGCGCTACCCGTCCGATGGACGCCCGCGCCCTCACCTTCCTTAAGCGCATGGGCGCCAAGGTCGCTCTGATCGACTCCAAGGACTACGGCTTGGCTGACGCCGTGCCCGCGAGCGTCGTCACCTACTTCAACCCGCTGCTGCACCTCGCCGTTATGCGCGAGTACGGCAACCAGATCGCCGAGGCCCGTCAGCACCCGCTGACCATGCGTCGCTACATGTGGAAGCTTTCCTACTAATCACAAGTAAGTAGACCTTACGGGTTGATTGAGAGGGGATGGGGTTTGCGCCCCATCCCCTTTTTTGCTCTGGGGAGGGCGTGTCTGTCGTGTCGCAAAACCCCAGATAAAACCTACCAAAATAAACCTGTCCCTTTTTGGCAGGTGGGAGGAGATGCGTATGATCAAGGCAGTGCTGTTTGACATGGACGGCGTGCTGGTCGATACCGAGTGGTTCTACAACCGTCGCCGCGTGGCGTTTATGGAAGAGAAGGGGTTCCACTTTGACGAGATTCCCGATCTTTCGGGGTCTAACGAGCCTGCCATTTGGGAGGCGCTGGTGCCCGACGATGTTGAGCTGCGCGAGCGCCTGCGCGTGGAGTACAAGCAAGTCTACAGCCCGGACCATCCCGTTCCGTATGCTGAGCTGCTCAACGAGCAGACGGAGCCGGTGATGCGTGAGCTGCATGACCGCGGCGTGAAGTGCGCTATCGCGAGCTCGTCCTATCGCGAGTTGATTGACGAACTGGTGGAGATCGCTGACATTGCCGATGTGCTGGATTACACCATCAGCGGTCACGAGTGCAGTGCGTTTAAGCCCGACCCCGAGATCTACCTGCGTGCCATGGAGGCGCTGGGAGTGGAGCCTGCCGAGTGCCTGGTTATCGAGGACTCGCCTTTGGGCATCGAGGCCGGCAAACGCTCCGGCGCCCGCGTCCTGGCGTTGCGTCCGCACGAGGGCGTCAACCTGGATCAGTCCGCCGCCGACGTTGTCATCGACAGCCTGACCGACATCCTACCTGCCATTTAGGGACAGGTTTATTTTGGCAGGTTTTATCTG
>CALKBB010000235.1 GCA_937989795.1 uncultured Collinsella sp.
GAGCAGCATGTCTACTCCCGGTGTCGGCGTAAAAGGACGCGCACCATTGTATACGTGCCGTCGACGGCGCTCGGCTGCGATTCGTTTACGGTGATAGGGGCTGAGGGGTTTAAATATGAAGGAATTATGCTCTACGAGATTTTCCTTGCCGTTTACCGAACTCCCGCGTAATATTCTTTCTTGCGCACATGAGGCGCCCAGACATTGCGGGGTGGAGCAGTCTGGTAGCTCGCCGGGCTCATAACCCGGAGGTCGTAGGTTCAAATCCTGCCCCCGCGACCAAGACTTTTAGCAGCTCGGAGGCATTGTTCCTCTGGGCTGTTTTCTTTTGGCTAAATAGTGCGGCGAAGAAATAGCGAAGAAAATAAGACGGAATCATGCACAAAGAAGCCTACCGGAGTGCAATAAAGCAAAACGCTGGTAAAAAAGACCTGACTAGCACGAAGAATCTTTCTCAGTGGAAAAGGCTATCAAGTGAGGGCCCTTGTGCCGGTGGAGCAAGGGCCACGCGGCGAACTAGTTGCTGCGCGGGCATTTTGGATCCCCCGTGTCAATCTCTGCGCCTTGGAGGTCGTTGGTTCGAATCCGGCCTCCGCGACCAAAATTCCGGGTCAGACGCAGGAAAGCCTGGCAGCGCGAATAAACGACAGGTACCATCATGCCGAGATGATCGGCATGATGGTACATCTTGGAAGTGATCTCGTGCGTTATCTTTAGGGAGGGCTCGAGATCACTTCCGCTTTCTTTAAATGACGAGCTGGGCGTTACGCAAGATTATTTAAGAATTACATTCTCAGTAGTATAAGATGCCTGTGCGTATCGCTGAGCGTTGGCAAACTGCGAAGTAGCAAGGCCATACATAATCGCAGCCTGCTCCTTATCGCCTTTCGCCTTGGCGCAATCAGCCATAGTTGTGTAATTGCATCCCGTGTGCACTGCCTCGGCAGCCTTATTGTAATACTCCATCGACTCGTCATCCACTGAGTCATTCTTATACAATTCAGCCCCTGCATTTCTTACCGCAATACGCGCATCGGTTTCTGCGCTTTTATTGGTGGCCTGCATGTTCTTTCCGAGAGTAAGCTTGTAGTAATTAGCTGTACCATAGGGAACGTCTGAACGGAATTTCTCGTCATGACCTCTCAAGACATACATTTCATGATCAGTTGCATCAAAAATTGTCCTGAAAATTGTCTTGAATTCTATGTCATCTCCTTCAGGAGAGTGGAACTGATAGAAACCACCGTAATCCCAATTTTCCTCCCTCCATTTGCCCTCGTCATAGTAACGAATGCTTCCGAGTCCGTTCGCGAGCGTGAGTGGGGTAACGCTGCCGCTCTCGTCTTGCATAACCTTTTCTAGAGTATTGGCTCTTGGCACGCTATCCGGATATGCCTCATATGAATCATTCATCCATAGCTTATCCTTGAAATGATTCGCTGCAATTAGATAGTCCGTCTCACCGTAGTCGCCGGCTTTGCGCACTACATATGCATTATCTTTTTGCTCGATG
>CALKBB010000236.1 GCA_937989795.1 uncultured Collinsella sp.
CCCGGCTTTCTTTTTGCCTAAGGGACTAATCGTTGAAGCGGGATTGGCGGCCGAAGGATAGGGCGGTATCGCCGAACTTGTCTCGGACGGCGTCGATGGCGACGGAGAGGTCGCGGCGGTCGCTGGATTGGGCTCCGCGGTCGTCGACTTCGCAGAACAGGTCGGTCTGGATGCCGCCCTGATGGTCAAAGTCGCTCATGCCGATGCCCGCCAGGCGCACATGCATGCCTTCCTGCCAGATGTTGTCGAGCAGTTCGAGCGCCACTGCCACAAAGATGTTCTCATCGTCGGTCGGATGAGGCAGCCGGCGCTGTGCCGTACGCCCGCTGCCATACGAATACTTAAGCTTGAGCGTTACCGTGGCACCCGTCAGCCCCTGACGGCGCAGGCGGCGTCCCACTGACTCTCCCAACAGCGCAATCGCCGCTTCGATGTCCTGACGCTCAGTCAAATCTTTCGCAAAGGTGCGTTCATTGCTGACCGACTTGACCTCGCGCTCTTCATCGAGGCTCGTGACTTCGGAGAGTTCGAGTCCCAGCGCACGCTGGCGCATGCGTTCGCCGTTGACGCCAAAAATAGAGGCTAAGGTTGATTCGGGCGCGCGTGACAGCTCGCCGAGTGTATAGATGCGCATGCGGCGCAGTCGCTCCTCGGCCGAGCGCCCGATGCCGCTCATGGCAGATACCGGCAGCGCGGCCAAAAAGCGCTGCTCGGTTCCAGGGCGCACGATGGTCAGCCCAAACGGTTTGTCCCTCTCGCTTGCGATCTTTGCGACCGTCTTGTTGCAGCCTACGCCAATGGAGCAGGTCACTCCCAGCGCTGCCACGCGGTCGCTTATCCGCCGCGCAACCAGCAGCGGGTCTTCGGGCGCAAAGCGACCCGGTGTGATATCGATAAAGGCTTCGTCGATGGATACGCGCTCCACGCGCGGCGTCTCCTCGGCAAGAATCGCCATGACCTGTGCGCTCACCTCGCGGTAGCGATCAAAGTGCCCGTGCGTCCAAATGGCTTGCGGGCACAGGCGCCGCGCCTCGGCCGAGGCCATGGCAGAGTGCACGCCAAAGCGGCGCGCCTCGTAGGAGCAGGTGGACACGACGCCGCGGGAATCGGCATCGCCACCCACGATGAGCGGCTTGCCGCGCCACTCGGGATGATCGAGCATCTCCACGCTCGCAAAAAACGCATCGAGATCCATGAGGCCTACCGCCGGTCCCGTCCAGGGCGGCGGTGTGACGCCCGCAGCATCCTCATAACCGTATGTATGTTCGCGTCTTTCCATGTCATGAGTATACCGCGCAGCTCATGTGGGGTGCGTGTATGTGCTTGCAAATCCCGAATTCTTGTCTAAGATATGGATTTGCCCTCGACTACACCGAAGAAGTTGGTCTCACGGACTTCACCTGCCCGCGTCGATGGCGTATTATGTTCAACTGTTTGTTTGTAGTTGCAGCCTAAAGCTGCTTGGTTGGAGGAGTTTCCTTTGGCAGTCAAGATTCGCCTTGCTCGTCACGGCGCTAAGAAGCGTCCGTACTACCGTGTCGTCGTCGCCGATTCCCGCGCCCCGCGTGACGGTCGTATCATCGAGGAGGTTGGCCGCTACAACCCGATGACCGCCCCCAAGACCATCAACCTCGATCTCGAGAAGATCGCTGACTGGCAGTCCAAGGGCGCTCAGCTCACCGACGCTGTCGCTGCTCTGGTCAAGGCCGCCAACGAGGGCGAGAAGACCGAGACCGTCGTCAAGAAGTCCAAGAAGCAGCTCGCCAAAGAGGCCGAGGCCGCTAAGGCTGCCGCTGAGGCCGCTGAGGGCGCCGAGGAGTAAATCGTGCCTGAGGTTGACGCTGCACAGCTCGAGGGTGAGGCAATGCTCTCAGATCGCATCGCCGATCTCGTCGAATATCTCGTTGTTCAGATCGTCGACGACCCGGATTCCGTGAGCCTTGAGGTCATCGATGGTGACGACGCCTCCACGATTGAGGTTTCGGTTGCCGAGGATGACGTCGCTAAGGTCATCGGCCGTCGTGGCCGTACCATCAAGGCCATTCGCACGCTCGCCCGTGCACTGGCCGCTCGCCTCGACACTGCAGTCGAGGTAGAGGTTCTGGGCTAGGACCTTGAGGTCCCAGTACAAAAACATCGCCCGTGTGGTCAAGCCGCACGGAAGGAAGGGGGAGGTCCTCGCGCAGCCGCTGCGGGGGCTTCCTTCTGTATTGACGCCGGGTATGCGCGTCGCCTTGACGCCGCCGGCGCTCAAGCGTGACCGTTTTTGCACGGT
Source organism: uncultured Collinsella sp. (assembly GCA_937989795.1). Lineage (GTDB taxonomy): Bacteria > Actinomycetota > Coriobacteriia > Coriobacteriales > Coriobacteriaceae > Collinsella. The sequence goes on from CALKBB010000236.1 coordinate 2,276, forward strand.
CACATCCGTCACCGATACGGGCGATGGCGATCTGGTCTCGTTTGAGGGCATTGATGACTTGACGGCCGCCGAGGGCATCACCGGATGCTACGTGCTGGCAAATCGTGACGACTTTGAGCTCGATTCGCTCGATGCCGCCTATACCGATCTGATGGGTCGCGAGGTGGTCGACGAGCGTTTCGGTTCGCTCGGCACGATTGTCGAGATCATGTCGACGCCCGCCAACGATGTTTGGGTTGTCGAGGGCGATCGGTACGGCGAGGTGCTGATTCCCGTGATCGAGCAGGTTGTGCTCTATCTTCCCGACACAGGAACAATTTCCGTCCACGTTATGGACGGGTTGATTGATATGGACAAGTAGGGAGGACAACATGCTGATTGAGACCCTTTCGGTCTTTCCCGAGATGTTTGAGCCCGTCATGTCCACATCGATCTTGGGCCGCGCCCGCAAGGCCGGCCTTTTTGATTTTAAGGCCTATAACCTGCGCGACTGGACGCACGACCGCCATCGTACCGTCGATGACGAGCCGTACGGCGGCGGGCAGGGCATGCTTATGAAGGTCGAGCCCATCGCCGAGGCCATCGAGGCTATTAGTTCCGAGGGTCCCAAGCCCACCGTGGTGTTCTTTACGCCCTGCGGCGAACCCTTTACGCAGCATGTGGCCGAGCGCCTGCTCAAAAGCGAGCGCCTGCTGTTTGTTTGCAGCCGCTACGAGGGCGTCGACGAGCGCGCTTATGCGTATGCCGACGAGCGCCTGTCGATCGGCGACTACGTGCTTACGGGCGGCGAGCTTCCCGCTATGGTCGTTGCCGATGCCGTCGTACGTTTGATTCCCGGCGCCCTTGGTGACGAGATGAGCAATGTCGATGAGTCGTTCTCGACTGCCGAGGACGGTGGCCTGCTCGAGTACGCGCATAGCCTCAAAATCATCCTCGGGAACGTCGAGGCCCAGGGC
>CALKBB010000237.1 GCA_937989795.1 uncultured Collinsella sp.
ACACTTTCTCTCGGAAACTGGGCTTCGCGAAGTTTTCCGAGAGAAAGGACCGCCTCCCGCCCCGGCCTGCGGTGACTTGGCTGCTCCGTGTGCTGCGGAAGGGGCTTTGCGCGATGACTAGGGCTGAATAAAAAGTGAGTGTGGGATCCGCCGTTCGTTCGAACGGCGGATCCCACGTTAATATTTCAGCCAACGTACGTCATGGCAATCCCCGGTAGGTCGCAGGGCGGCGGCTGAGCCTTTCCCTCGGGAAACTTCGCGAAGCCCAGTTTCCGAGGGAAAGGCTCAGCCGCCGCCACAAAGACCGCAGGGACGGGAGCAGCTATACTACTCTCAGTAGTTAAGGGTCGCGGATCCGCCGCGTCGCCGCTCTCAACAGGAGGTCTTTGTTTATGGCAGATCAAAAGCCGGTTGTCGGGATCATCATGGGCTCCAAGTCCGATCTGGGTGTTATGGAAGGCTGCACCGCCGAGCTCGAGGCGCTGGGTGTGCCCTATGAGCTTGTCATTGCGAGCGCACACCGCACACCGGCGAAGGTCCACGAGTGGGCTTCGACTGCCGCCGATCGCGGTATCAAAGTGATTATCGCTGCCGCCGGCAAGGCCGCTCACCTGGGTGGTGTCGTGGCTGCCTTTACGCCGCTGCCGGTCATCGGCGTGCCTATGAAGACGAGTGACCTGGGCGGTATGGATTCGCTGCTGTCGATGGTGCAGATGCCTTCGGGCGTGCCCGTGGCCTGCGTTGCCATCAACGGCGCCAAGAACGCCGCCATCTACGCCACGCAGATTCTGGGTGCTTGCGACCCCGAGTACCGCAAGGTTATCGAGAAGATGAAGCAGGAGATGGCCGACGCCTAAGCGGCTTGCCGCCTTATCTGCAATAGAGGAGAAATATGTCCAATTATCAGGGAAAACGTTTTAAACTGTCCCAGATTCCCGATCCTGCGAATCCAAACGCGCCGCGCTCGGTGCAGCCGGGGCGGACGTCCTCTACGCAGCCCGCCCATGTCGCGGGGCACGTTCGGGCTCCGCGGCCGGTGGCGCCATCGAACCGGCACGTTCAAGACGCTTTGCCGACCTGCCGCCCCTCCAGTTACGGGGAGCAATCGCAAGCCCATCGTTCGCCTTCGCCCGGGCTCGGCGGCTCGGCGGATAGTTCTGCTCCTAAGCGCAAAAAGGGCCGTTCGATTTTCGCGAGACTTCTTATTGTGATCGGTGTGTGCCTGATCGCTGCCGCCGCCGGCATCTATATCAAGGCGCAATTGGGCTACAAGGAAGCAAGCGATTCGTATCAAAAGGTTGAGAAAAAGTCTGTGAGCGATAGCGACGCGAGCGGGGCGCCCATTGTTGATTTTGCCACGCTAGCCCAAACCAACCCCGATGTCGTCGGTTGGATATATGTACCCGGTACCGCTATCAACTATCCGGTGGTGCAGACGGATAACAACACCAAGTACCTGAGCACGCTCTTTGACGGCACGGCAAATCCCGTGGGCTCTATTTTCCTTGACTGCGATGACGCGGCTCCCGGTATGGTGGACCAGCAGACTACACTCTACGGCCATCACATGAGGGATAACTCGATGTTCCATTTCATTGCCGACAGCGCCGACCAGTCGGTTTTCGACGGTATCGAATATGCCTTTTACGTCACGCGCGACGGCGCCTATAAATTTAAGCCGTTGCTGACCAAGGTGGTCGAGGACTCGTACCAAAAAGCGCGTACTCCCAACTTTGAGGGCGGAGACGGCCTGAAGGCCTATCTTTCCGAGATGATTGACGGTGCCTCCGCCGTGGCAAGCGACGCTGAGAGCCGTGCCGCCAAGGCTGATAAGGTGCTCACGCTTATCACGTGTTCGCCTTCGGCGCTAAGGAACAAGCGTGCCGTGATGATTCTTACCCCCGTCGAGAACTAATGGTTGCATTGCAGGCAGCGGAGGCACTGAAGGGCGAGTCGTCGCCCGACGGCATAAGAGATAAAAAAGGGGAAATGATGCTCGAGAATGGCAAAATGATGCCTTCGATTGATGCTTGGCTGCGCGAGGCCAAGGCCGACGCTTCGGCGCCGGCGTGCGGTATGTATCTGACGCATAACGGTGTGGTGCGCGCGACGCCCAGGGCCGAGGTGCGCGGAGTCGAGACCGATGGCGTGGCGCCGGGCCACAAGGTGGGCGGCATGGTTTTTGACTACGATGCCGAAAAGGTGCGGTCTGCCATCGAGGCGACGCGAGCGATGCCGGGTATCGGCTATGTGCGCGTGTGGCTGGCAAGCGGCGAGCTTTCCGTGGGCGATGACATCATGCTCGTGCTCATTGGCGGAGACATTCGTCCGCATGTGGTCGATGCCCTGCAGGCGCTTGTCGGCACCATCAAGAATGAATGTGTGAACGAGGTCGAGCGCGAGGCATAGGGCCTTGCGATCAATTCGAGCTCA
>CALKBB010000238.1 GCA_937989795.1 uncultured Collinsella sp.
CCTGCCCCTACGTGAAGAAGGTCCATGTGGCGGCCGAGCGCCTGGTGCGCGAGGGCTACCGCGTGATCGTCGTGGGCGAGCCAGGCCACCCCGAGGTCGAGGGCATTCTGGGCCATGCCGGCGATGACGCGCAGGTCGTGAGTTGCGCTGCCGATGCGGACGCGCTTCCGCTCAAAGGCAAGGTGGGCCTGGTTGTGCAGACCACCCAAACCGCGCAGAACCTGGCCGAGGTTGTGGCCTCCATCACCCCGCGCGTGCAGGAACTGCGCGTGATCAACACCATCTGCGCCGCCACGAGTGAGCGTCAACAGGCAGCCGCCACACTTGCCAACCGCTGCGACTGCATGGTCGTGGTGGGCGGCAAAATTTCGGGCAACACCCGTCGCCTGGCGCAAATCTGCGCCGACGTCTGCGAGCACACGCACCACATCGAGGAAGCTTCCGAGCTCGAGGCCGCATGGTTTGCCAGCGCGCGCCACATCGGCATCACCGCCGGAGCCTCCACCCCGCAAGAACACATCGAACGTGCCGTTGCGCGCATCAAGGAGCTTTGCCGCTAATCATGGACCAGACCGTACCCGCATACGCCGCCGAGGTGGCCGATTACGGGCGCAGCCGCGACCCCGAGCCGGGTGAGGGCGCGCTCGTTAAGAACGTGCGTCCCGAGTCGCCCGCATGGGATGTGGGTATCGAGCCGGGCATGCGCGTGCTCACGGTCAACGGCGAGCAACTCACCGACATGATCGTATGGCTTTGGGAAGCAGACGACGACACCGTCGAGCTGGAGGTTTTCGACCCGCGCGACGGCACCGTCACCCCCGTCGAGCTTGACCGCTTTCCCGGCGAGGACTGGGGCCTAGAGTTCGATGGTCCCATCTTCGACGGCATGCGTACCTGTGTTAACGCCTGTGTGTTCTGCTTTATGACCATGCTGCCCAAGGGCGGCCGCTCCACGCTCTACATCCGCGACGACGATTACCGCCTGAGTTTTTTACAGGGTAACTTTGTCACGCTCACGAATCTTTCCGACGAGGACGTGCAAAACGTCATCCAACGCAACATGAGCCCCATGAACGTATCGGTCCATGCCGTGAGCCCCGACGTCCGCCGTCGTATGATGGGCCGCAACGCCCAGCGCGGCATGGACGTGCTCGAGGCCATCATGGCCGCCGGCATCGAGATTCACGCCCAGATCGTTTTGTGCCCCGGCATGAACGACGGCGAGGAACTGCTGAAGACCCTGCGCTTTTGCGAGGAGCACGAGCAAATCACAAGCCTGGGCATTGTGCCGCTCGGTTTTACCAAGCACCAGAACCGCTTTAGCTGGTCCTACAGCGACAAGCCTGAGCTGGCGCGCGAGACCATCGCCATGATCCGTCCCTACCAGGACCGCGCCTTCGAGCGTTTTGGCCGCCACACCTTCCAGATGAGCGACGAGTTCTATCTGGACGCCGGCATCGATCCGCCCGAGGCGGACTTTTACGACGGCTATCCGCAGTACTACGACGGTATCGGCATGATCCGCTCATACCTAGACGAGACGGACGATGTGCTTGCCGCCGATGCCGAGCGCCTAGCCCGCGTCCGCGAGGCCATCGCCGCTCGCAGCCAGCACCTGCTGTGCCTCTCGGGCGCCAGCGCACGCGACACGGTGGCCCGCTTTGTGGAATCGCCCAAGGGACTCGCCGGCACCGTCACGGCCATCAAGAATCGCTACTTTGGCGGCAACGTGGACGTGACCGGCCTCATCGTCGCCTGCGACATTCTGGAACAGCTGCCGCAGGACCTCTCGGGGGTTATGCTCTTTGTGCCTAAGCTCATGTTCAACGCTGACGGCATGACGCTTGACGAGTATCATCGTGACGATTTACTCGCAAGCCTTACCGGTCGCGGCGCCGAGGTTCATGTGGTGTCGACCATGCCGCATGAGCTGCTCGATACCCTGGAGCACATCCTTGGCATTGTGCCTGCCGACTCTAACACTTCCACTGACCCTACCCATTAAAGGAGTGCAGATGAAACCTATCGTCGCCGTCGTCGGACGCCCCAACGTGGGCAAGTCCACGCTCGTTAACCGCCTGGCCCAGACCTCGGACGCCATCGTCCACGAGTCCCGCGGCGTCACGCGCGACCGCTCGTACCACTCGGCCGATTGGAACGGCCGCGAGTTCACCATCGTCGACACGGGCGGCATCGAACCGCTCAAGAGCGATGACGTCTTCGCCACGTCCATTCGCGACCAGGCCCTCGCCGCCGCCGAGGAAGCGGCCGTCATCCTGTTTGTGGTCGACGGCCGCACCGGCGTCACCGAGGAGGACGAGTCGGTCGCTCGCATGCTCAAGCGC
>CALKBB010000239.1 GCA_937989795.1 uncultured Collinsella sp.
ACGCGTGCCGCAAAGGCGCAATCGGCATAGCATCCCCCGCATGTGGTCACCACGGCGAGACCGTCACGCTTCAGAGCAGATGCCATCTCGATTACCCCTTTCATCAGCCAAACACAACAGGCCAAAAGCCCGGCAACGAGCCCCAGACCCAAAAAGCCTCCCGCACGGCAACGCCCCGCGGGAGGCCCAACGTCAAACAGACGGTATCTTACGCCTCGGACTTCTTGGCGTAGATAAACCAGTAGCCGAGCGCGACCAGAACCGCGCCGCCCACGATGTTGCCAAGCGTGGCGGCGGACAGGTTAAACGCAATGCCCGCGGCGTTGAGCGCATCGGCGCCGGCGACCTTGGCACCGTAGCCGCATGCATGCATCACGGCGCCCATGGGCAAAAAGTACATGTTGGCGACGCAGTGCTCAAAACCGCAGGCCACAAAGGCGGCGATGGGCAGCAGAATGCCCACAACCTTATCGACCACGGTCTTGCCGGCGGTACCGATCCACACGGCCAGGCACACAAAGATATTGCACAGGATGCCGCGGAAGAAGATCGTCACCCAGTCGATCGTCACCTTGCCGGCGGCGACGCTCACCATGGAATTGGCGACCGCCTCGCCGTTGAGCTTGTAAATGCCGGCCATGTACACCAAAAAGACGATGAACAGGGCACCGACAAAGTTACCGACCCATACGACGACCCAAGCCTTGAGCATCTGGACCAGGGTGATCTTTTTGCTCTTGAGCGCGCAGACCATAAGCGAATTGCCGGTGAACAGCTCAGCGCCGCACACCAGCACCAGCACCAGGCCCAGGCAAAAGCACAGGCCGCCCACGACGCGCTGGGCGCCCCAGCCCAGCGTGCTATCGCTCAAGAACACGGTAAAGAACAGGCCGCCGAAAGCAATGAACGCACCGGCGAACATTGCCAACAGAAAGGCCTTTGCGACCGGCAGGTTGGCCTTGGTCACGCCGGCGGCCTCGGTCTTGGCCTCGATCGCGGCGGGCGCCAGGCAATCGGGAGCGGGATATTCTGCCTTGGAATCTGCCATGTCAATCACTTCTTTCCTAATCAGCAGGGACAAGCGCTCCTATCGCTCTTGCCCCAAGCGGACAAAGTGGGAAAAGTCGTTGGCGGCCACGGCGTCGTACACGGCGTCGACGGCGTCAAAGACTTCCGGGGACATGGGGTTGTAAAACTCCGTATCGCCCGGCTGAATCCCTATGAAGACGATATCTTCGCACGATTGCTCAATCTCTTCGATCAGAATCGACAAAGGGAGCGAATGCGTGGTGAACATCGACTTGCGGGCCACATCGTGCTTGTCGAGCAAGCGGATGGACCCGACGGGCAGCGCCATGTCGGCAGCATCGACCAAGACCAGGCGAGGCGGACGCTCGCGCTTGACCTCGATGATGTCATCCTCGGGCGTTTGGCCGCCGTCGATGGTGTACCAACCGGCGATGGGCGCGTCCTCCATCTTTTTTGAGAGCACGGGGCCGGCGGCATCGTCGGCACGCAGCACGCTTCCCGCCGTGAGCACGATACCCGCAAACGGGGCGCCGTTCACACGACCATCCACAACGCGACCCATTACTGCAACCTTCCCGTCAGATACACGCCCGACACATCGCGCACGCGCTCGACCAGATCGCGAAACTTCATTAAGAACGCGACCTGCTGGGCATGCAGGCCAAAGTCGTTATCGAACACCGAGATGCCGGCCTTGGCCGAGCCGCGAAAACCGCGCTCGTCGAGCAGCGTGTCGCAGGCCTCGAGCAGCGACGGCACCGATGCCTTGTCAAGCTGGCACTCGCCAAAAGAGCGGATGGCCTCGAACTTGGTCTTGGCCTCCCCCTCCGGCAGCGCGTCGATAAGCGTATAGAACACGTTCACCGGCACCGACAGGCGCGGCTCAAAGCAGTCGAGCACGCCGGTGTGGTGGCCCACGGCGAGCGTGTAGTACAGCACGTCGCAGGCCTCCTGGGGAACGTCTTCCTCGGTCTCCACAAACTTACGCGTGAGCTCGTAAAAGACCACCTGGTCGGGCGCATGGTCCAGGCAGGGGTCGGCGACGCCCTCGGCAGCCTCGTCGCTTGCGCGCGAGGCATCGCCAAAGGAGCCGCCGAGCATACCGGGACCCGCAAAGTAACCAGAGCGGTCCGTGAGCTCCATCTAGCGACCTCCGGCCAGCACAAGATCCTGCAGCGCCGAGTAGACCTCAACGCGGCGCGGATCGTCCTGCTTGTCGATGAGCAGCGCCATGGCACCGCGGATATCGCCCTTGGGCGCACCCTCGAGCGTATCCATAAACTCATTGGCAAGGTCGCGGCCGTAACGGTAGCCGCTCATGGCGCGAGCCTCGCGCTCAATGGCAACGCGCAGCTTGTACGGCACGCCGGGGTGCAGGATATCGGCCTGCTCGCCGGCGGCCTCCACCGTGGTCTCGGCATGGAGCTTTTGGTCCAGCAGACCGAGCGCCATAGCAAAGCCGTAGATGGTCTGCGCGGGGCTGGGCGGGCAGCCGGGGATATAGACATCGACCGGCAGAATCTTGTCCGTGCCGCCCCAGACGCAGTAGTTGTCGTAGAAGATGCCGCCGGTGCAGCCGCACGCGCCATAGGACACCACGATCTTGGGATCGGGTGCGGCCTCAAACGCGCGCAGGGCCGGCATGCGCATGGCACGCGTCACGGCGCCGGTGTACAGCAGCACATCGGCGTGACGGGGCGAGGGCACGACCTTGATACCAAAGCGCTCGACGTCGAAGACGGGCGTGATGGAACCGAAGATCTCGATCTCGCAGCCGTTGCAGCCGCCGCAGTCGACACGGTAGACGTACACCGAGCGCTTGATCTTCTTAAGAAGGGTCGCCTTGGCCTTCTCGATGCTCTCGTCGAGCTCGATCTTGGTCGGGCGGTACTGAAGCCGCTCGGGCAAAAGCGTGGGTTCGGCCATGGTTACTCCTCCTTCGTATCAAAATCCATGATGATGCCCTCGACCGGTGCAGGTCCAGCGGGAATCTCGGGCGCGTCGGGGTTGAGGTCGCGGTCGACGTACTCCGGGTTCACGCCGTGGCCGCCCAGATACTCCATGCCGGGGCCCTGGGGCTCACCGGACGCAAGCGTCTCGTTGGCAGCCATGCCGCGCGCGTTGCCGGTCTTTACGGCCGAGGCGGCGCGCAGGGCGTCGAGCTCGCGCTTGCACTCCTGGCACATACCGACGGTACGGGCGGCCTGCTCGGCCTCCATGCCGCCGGCCTTTTGCAGCAGGCGCTTGGCGTAGTCGATCTCCTTATGCGGGGCAAACGGCTTGCCGCAGCGCGAGCAGTGCTCGAGCGTGTAGACGCTCTTGCTGGTGAGGTCGTCCTTGCTCATGACGGCCAGCTCAAACTCCTCGGTGAGCTTGATGGCCTCCATGGGGCAGGCTTCCTCGCAGCGGCCGCAGAAGATGCAGCGACCGTAGTCGATCGACCAGGTGATGGTATCGGCCGCAAGGTCGGTGTCCATGCGAATGGCATCGGCCGGGCATGCCACGCCGCAGGCACCGCAGGCGATGCAGAGCTCGGCGTTGTGCTCGGGCTTGCCGCGCATGTCCTTGTTGGTGGGAAACGGCGCAAACGGGTACTTGACCGTCGCGTCGCCGGCCTTGGCGTTAACCTTCCAAAGCTTCAACATATTAGAGCGCCTCCTCATCGAGCGGAGCGGCCATGGTGCCCTCGCCCGCAAGCGGCGACTTGTCGCGCCAGACGTTCTCGAACTGCTCCTTGTCGAGCACGTGGTCGCGCTTGGCGGCGACATCGGTCACCGTCACGCGGTCGGTGCAGGAGTAGCACGGGTCGAGCGAGCCGACGATCAGCGCCGCGTCGCCCACGGTGTTGCCGCGGAACATGTAGCGCAGGACCGGCCAGTTGCTGTACGTAGCTGCCTTGGCGCGCCAGCGGTAGCACTTCTGGTTATTGCCGAGCATGGCCCAGTGCACGTCCTCGCCGCGCGGCGCCTCGGTGGCGCCGATGGCGTACTTGTGCGGGGTGTACTCCCAATCCGTGGTGAGGATGGGGCCCGACGGGCAGTTCTCGAGCATGGTCTCGATCATGTCGATCGAATCGTAGACCTCCTGGATGCGAACGGCGGTACGGCCGAAGGCATCGCAGGTGTCGGTCGTGGCAGCATGCATCTTCTGAACATCCGGATCGGCGTAGCCGTCGAAGGGATGGTCAAAACGCACGTCGCGGGCATAGCCCGAGCCACGCATGAGCGGACCGACCGGCGAGAAGTCACGTGCGATCTTGCGGTCCAAGATGCCGATGCCACTCGTACGCTCAATAAAGTTGGGCGTGGAGAGCAAGACGTCGACGAGCTCCTGAACCTCGGAGCGCAGCTGGTGGATGGTCGTGAGCGTGGAAAGCTTCTGCTCAGCCAAAATGTCGCGACGCACGCCGCCGATCACGTTGAGGCCGTAGGTCTTGCGGTGACCGGAGAGCTTCTCGGCCAGGTCCATGGACTTCTCGCGGACGCGGAAGAACTGCTGGAAGCCGGAGTCGAAGCCCGTGTAGTGCGACGCCAGGCCAATGTTGAGCAGATGCGAGTGCAGGCGCTCGACCTCGAGCATGATGGCGCGGATGTACTGGGCGCGCGGCGGGACATGAATGCCCTGGGCGCGCTCGACGGCCTCGGCATAGGCCACCGAGTGGGCGCAGCCGCAGATGCCGCAGATGCGGTCGGCGAGGAACGTCACGGCGTCATAGTTCAGGCGCGTCTCGGCGACCTTCTCCATGCCGCGGTGCACGTAGAACAGACGGTAGTCGGCGTCGACGATCGTCTCGCCCTCAACGAACAGGCGGAAGTGGCCGGGCTCGTCGGAGGTAATGTGCAACGGGCCCATGGGGACGAGCGTCGTCTCCTTGCCCTTGGTATCGGCCAAGAACTCGTAGTTTTCCATGTCACTCGCGGGAGCGGGACGGAAGCGGTAGTCCATGGAGTCCTTGCGCAGCGGGTACAGGCCGCTGGGCCAATCGTCGGGCAGCACCAGGCGACGACGATCGGGCAGACCCTCGGGAATCAAGCCGAACATGTCGCGCAGCTCGCGCTCGCCCCACACGCAGGCGGGGACGAACGGCGTCACGGACGGGAACGTCATCTTGGCGGGGGCGACCTCGGCACGCACGGTAACCCAGCCGGGGTCCTCCCCCTCCATGGAGATGACGTAGTACACGGCGTAGCGGCCGCACAGGCTGCGCTCATCGTTGCCGATGATCACGGGAATCCAGCCGTAGCGCTCGTAATACAGGTAGTGGACGGCCTCGGGCAGCTTGTCCTGCTTGACGGTGATCGTCAGCTGGTCCTCGCACTGCCACTCGACCTTCTCGATGCAGCCCGGAACGGCGCGGCGCAGGGCCTCGACATGGCTCTCGCAGCGACGGGCGTACACCTTGTTCTCAGTTTCAATCATTCGTTACTCCACCTCGCTCTGAGCGGTCTCGGTACCGAACACAGCGCGGTACATCGGCGTCGCGTGAAGCTCCTCGGTGCTCTGCTCGAGCACGATGCCGGTCGCGGTCTCCACACCGTGCACGAGAGGCAGCGGGGTGGCGATGCCAAACCACAAGATCATGACAGCCAGGATGATTTCGGGGATAAGCATGAGCGCCGGGGCCTCATGCTTGCCCATGCCCTGGGGCGCATGGCCGAATACCGACTTGAGTGCGATACGGGTGAGCGCGGAGATGGCCACGGTAAGACCGAGGGCGACCACGACGACCAGCCACATGGGACCAGCGGTAACACCGGCGACAAAAGTCAGGAACTCGGAGATAAACATACCAAAGGGCGGGAAGGCACCAAGACCGAGCAGCGCCAGGACGGCGAGCGCGGCGGTTGCGGGGGCAACCTCGACGACGCCCTGGATCTTGGCCAGGCTACGCGTGCCAAAAGCGTGCTGGATGTTGCCGGACACGCAGAAGGCAAGCGTCTTGGTAAAGCCGTGGAACACGCAGTGCAGCAGGGCCGCGGCGATACCCAGCGGGCCACCGATACCCAGGCACAGGGCAATAACGCCCACGTTCTCCACAGACGAGTACGCAAAGCGGCGCTTGAGGTCGTCCTGGCGAAACATCGAAAGTGCCGCCACCAAAATGGACAGCGTGCCGACGATCAACAGCAAAAGTTGCGGATACTCGGCGCCCACGGCTTGAATAGTAAAGCCGTAGAAGCGCATGATCACAAGCATGGCGCACTTAAGCAGCACGCCCGAAAGCAGGGCCGAGACAGGGCTCGGGGCCTGGGAGTGGGCATCGGGCAGCCAAGTGTGCATGGGGAACAGGCCGGCCTTGGTGCCAAAGCCGATCACGATAAACGCAAAGGCGAGGCGCATGAGCGTCGGGTCGAACTGGTCGGCATACGGCAGCACGCACGACAGGAATGCGGCCTCGTGGGCGTTGGGAATCACGTCGGCGGCGTTGGCGTAGATCAGCAGCGTACCGAACAGGCCGAAGGCCACGCCGGCGGTGCAGACCATCGCATACTTCCAAGAAGCCTCGAGGGCCGTCTTGTTCTTGTAGATACCCACGAGGAACACGGTGGAAAGCGTGGTTGCCTCCACGGCGGCCCACGTGAGGATCATGTTGTTGGACAGGCACGCGAGCAGCATGGTGAACACAAACAGGCTAAACAGCGCAAAATACTGCTTGGCGCGCTCGGCGGGCATGGAGCCCTCCTCGATATCGGCCTTTACATAGGACAGCGAGAACAGCCCAGTAAGAAAACCGATAAAGCCGATGAGCAGCACAAAGATGGCGCCCAACGAATCGAGGTGGAACCACAGGCCAAGAGCGCTCGCGGTGTCGCCGCTCATAAGGACGTCACCGGCCGTCACAATCGACAGCACCAGGACGGCTGCGACGGAGACCAGGTTGAGACCGGCAAACACGTTATAGGACGTGTTCTTGGGCAAAAACGCCATGACCAGCGAGAACACCAAAGGAGTCGCGAGCAGGGCGAGAATCAACGTTTCCATGGACTACCCCCTCAGCTCGGACAGGTCGCGCGCATCGAGCGAGTGGGAGTCGTCCCAAATGCGACGCACGACGATGGACATGATGATGACGGCAAAGATGGCGTCGGTGGCGATACCGATCTCGATGATCTCGGGAGCGGTGGGGGCCAAAAGCGCGAGCGTCACATGGCTGCCGTTTTCCATAAGGCAGTATCCAAAGATCTGCTTCATGATGTTGCGCTGCGAAATGATGCAGGTGAGGCCCACAAAGAAGTGAGCGAAGCTAATGGCGAGCGCAGGCGTTGCGACCTCGGCCGTGGGAAGGCTGATCTGCGTCACGACGGCAAAGCAAATCGCGACCTCCACGGCGATGATGCAAATGGCCCACGCGGGCTTAAGGCCGGCCTTGAGCGATGCATCGCTCGGCTCGCCCATCTTCTTGTGCGCACGGTTGAGGATATAGGGAACCAGGACGACCTTGGTAATAAAGGCGGATCCGGCCCACATAAGCAGCTCCTGCGCACCGGTGGTGACACCGAGCGTGGCGAGCAGCCCCACGAGCACCAGCGACTGCACCGCATACCAGTGGATGGAATGTTTGATGTTCTTGGAGACAACCACCATGGTGGACGTGACGATCAGAAGGCCGCCAAGGATGTTGACGATCGAATAACCCATGTCGTTCCACCTCCTAACCGATCCAGCTGGCCGAAAGCGGGCCGCTGACGATGATCATGATGATGAGCACGATGAACACGAACGCCATCGCGCGGGGAAGCGGGGCACCCGCAGCGACCTCTTCGCTCGGCTCGCCGGGCAGGCAATAGCCCATCCACTTGAGGAACCAGGCAAAGGTGGCGACGGTCTCGGCGACCATGATGCACACGAGCACCAGGATCGCGACGTTGCCGGCACCCACAGAAAAGCCGCCGGCAATGATCTGGAACTTCGAGAAGAACGTGTTCATGGGCGGCACGCCGGCGATGGCGAGCGCCGCGACACCAAAGCCCACGCCCGAGATCGGGTACTTCTTTACGATGCCGCGAAGCTTGGGCAGCATACGCGTGCCGAGCGTAAAGGAGAACGAACCGGCGATCAGGAAGAACAGGGTCTTGGCGAACGCGTGGTTAAAGATATGGCACACGGCACCGTCAAAGGCCAGCTGGCTGCCAAAGACCGAAAGGCCCAGACCAAAGAACACATAGGAGAGCTGGGCGATCGTCGAGAAGGCCAGCAGACGCTTCATGTCCTTTTGCGGCAGGTACATAAGGAAACCAAAGAGCATGGTGACCATGGCGTCGATAATGGCAACCCAGCCCACGATCTCGGGAATCTCGCCGGCAGAGACGAGTGCACGCGCGAACACGCACACGCCGACCTTAACCATCGAGGCACCATGCAGGTAGGCCGAAACAGGCGTCGGCGCCTCCATGGCCGAAGGCAGCCACATGTACATGGGAACCTGTGCGGACTTGGCCCAGGCCGCAAACAGCACGAGCAAAAGGACGATAGCCTTGAGCTTGGCGTCGAGGCCGGCAATCGCGGTAATGGCGAAGGTGCCGGTGTGGGCAAACACGATGGCGGCGCCCAGATACAGGCCGAGCGCACCGATATGCGTAATGATCAGGGCCTTCATGCCGGCCTTCTTGGCCGTAGGCGTCATGTAGTAGCTAATGAGGCCCCAAGAGCACGCACCCGTGATCTCAAAGAACACGAGCTGGCCCAAAAGGGTCGAGCTGTACACGAGGCCGGCCATGGCGCCAATGAAGGTCGCGAGGTACGCGTAGAAGCGACGACGCGGTGCGTCGGGATGCTCACGGTTATTCTCGCTCATATAGGGAATCGAATAGATCACGACAAGCAGGCCGATACCCACAAAGGCGGGCGCGAGCAGCGTGCTCATGCGATCGAAGGTGAATCCCATGACGAGGGTCTGCCCAAACGAGATCAGGGGGACCTGCGTGTCGGGCATGCCGGCGCCAGCGAAATTCGCGGCGAGGGCGATGGTGCAGACCGTCGAGACGGCGGCACCCAAAACGCTGAACCACTTGGCGTACGGACGGGGGAACAGGGCGACGAGCACCGAGGCCACCATCGGGGCCGCGATAGCGACCAAGCCGAGAAGGGACAGACTGACTGCAAATGACATTGTTTCTCCCTTCTCCTACACGCCGACGACCACGAAGACAAACGCCAGCACGGCGATGCCCACGACGGCCCAGGTCTGATTGCCAAGCACCTTAAAACGCGAGCGCGAGCAAGAGTTCTCGATCACGCCGCACACGACAAAGTCGATAAGGCACTTCACCAGGAAGATGACTGCGCCCAGAACGGCGGCGGCGCCCACGGTCGCGGGCTCGCCCCAGGGGACGAAGATCGCGCAGAACCAAGCGACGACCAGGACCTGCTTCATGGACATGGCAAGCTTGGCCATGGCGAGCGACGGGCCGGAAAGCTCGGCGAGCGGACCTTCCTGAAGCTCTTGCTCGGCCTCGGCCTGATCAAACGGCAGCTTGCCGAGTTCCATGTAGCAGGCAATCGCAAAGGCGATACCGGCGAGGATCACGGCGACCGGCGCATCGATGGCACCCGTCATGATGTGCTGACCCATAGTGGCGATGTCGGTGGAGCCGCACACCAGGGCGGCGGCAAACAGCGCCAGCAGCATGGACGGCTCGATGAGCACGCTCATGAGCAGCTCGCGAACGCCGCCGATACCGGCGTAGGCGTTGGACGAATCCACACCGCAGAGGGCGAAGAAGAAGCGGGCGAGCGCCAGGCTGTACATGATGGTGATGGCGTCACCAAAGACCGGGATGGGGCTTTGTGCCGTAAAGAGCGGCAGGCCCATCGCGAGCATAAAGGCGACGGCGAAGAACAGCGGCGGCATGATGCGCAGCGCAAAGCTCGCATCCTCGCTCTGGGACTCGGGGCGCGCAAAGAGCTTGGCCAGGTCGCGGTAGTCCTGCATGATGCTGGGGCCGCGACGGTTGTGCATCTTGGCGCGGATCACGCGGCCGAGACCGGAGAAGAACGGTGCGACGGCCATGACGACCACGCCCTGCAGAACGGCAAGTACGATGTTGTTCATGCTCTCCCCTCCTTAACCCATTTGCACGGCGAGCACGAGGAACACCACGAGCGCCGCGACGATATAGCAGATATAGATGCTGTAGTTGCCGCCCTCGAGCTTAGTCGCGAGGTCGGCGAGCTTCTCGACACCCTTATGCGGGGCATCGACGAGAACCTTGTCGGGTACGGGCTCCACAGCCTCGGCCACACCGGTGAGCTTCTGGAAGAAGTGCGCGATGGACCAGCAGACGGCAGTGCAGCGGTCGCGCAGCGTGTAGAGCGGCTGCATAAACCAGGACACCTCGGAGGCAAAGGTCGTGGCCACGACGGGCATATGCTCGTTGGGAGCATAGCCGCATGCCCACGGCTGGGACTTCTGCACCTTACCGACGGTCTTGAGCTTGCGGTAGCCGCAGGCAAGGCCGACAAGTACCACGAGCGCAATGGCGATCGCGGGCGTGGAGGAGGTAATCGTGTTCGGGGTAGGTGGCAGCGCCGGAGTACTGGTTCATGAGCTCCATGCCCTCGGCGGCAAACACGCCACCGTACGGATGCAGCACGGACGCGGCGACATCGACCAGCACGGGCGCGATCACGGGAGCGCCAATGCCCAGCACGACGCAGATGGCCGCGAGCAGGCCCTGCGCAAACACCATGGGGGCGGGAACCTCCTTGGCATTGGCCGCGGCCTCGGAGCGGGGCGCGGAGGCAAAGGAGACGCCATAGGCCTTGACGAAGCACGTGACAGCCAGCGCACCGGTAATGGCAAGCGCGACGGCAGCGAACACGGCCACGATCATGACGGCCTTGTCGCCCTGCATGGCGGCGTTAAAGAGCGACTGATAGGTAAACCACTCGGACACAAAGCCGTTGAAGGGCGGGATGGCCGAAATGGCAAGCGCGCCAACGAGGAAGCAGATGGCCGTTGCCGGCATACGACGGAACAGGCCGCCCATCTTCTCCATATTGCGCGTACCCGTGGAGTACAGCAGCGCACCGGCGCCCAAGAACAGCTCGCCCTTAAACATCGCGTGGTTAAACGTGTGGTAGAGGGCGGCCATCAGAGCCAGGACGGCGATGCCGACCGAATTGAGCGCCATGGCGGCCATGGAGGCGCCGACGCCGAGCAGAATGATGCCGATGTTCTCGACGGAGTGATAGGCCAGCAGGCGCTTGATGTCGTGCTCGTGGAGGGCGTAGACGACGCCCAGGACCGACGAGATGGATCCGAAGACCAGGACCATGAGGCCCCACCAGAGCTGGACGCCCGAACCCGCGAGCAGGTCGAGACCAACCTTGAGGATGCCGAAGATACCGATCTTGATCATGCCGCCGGACATGAGGGCCGACACGTTGGACGGCGCCTCGGGATGTGCCTTGGGCAGCCAGCCGTGCAGCGGGATGATACCGGCCTTGGCGCCAAAGCCAAAGAAGGCGAGCACGAAGCACACGGATGCGACCGCGGGGCTAAACTGCGTGGCGCGGAAATCCGCAAAGGCAAACGAGCCACCGGCGAAGTTGGTCATGGTGAGGAAGCTCGCCATGATGAGCACAAAGCCCACGTGCGCGATCACAAAGTAGAGCCAACCGCCATGGATGGAGTTCTCGTTCTCCTCGATCACGACCAGGAAGTACGAGGTCAGCGACATGAGCTCAAAGGCGACCAGGAACCAAAACACGTTGTCGGCGGTGATGACGAGCATCATGGACGCCACAAAGGTGTTAAAGAAGAAGCCGGCGCGGCCCTTTTTGCCCGGGTACTCATCAAAGTAGTTGAGACCGTAGATCGAACCGGCAAACGCGAGCACCGAGATGAGCGCCACGAACAGGCCGGACAGCTGGTTGAGCAGCAGCTGGAAATGGGCAAACGGGAAGAACACGATGGTGTCGACCGACGTGACATCGCCCAGCACGGCCTGGATACCGGCCACAAACGAAAGCACCGCGGCGACGGCGCCGATAAGGCAGCCGGCGGTCTTGGCGGCGTTATCGGCCTTGATCAGCAGAACCGAGGCGAGCGCACCGATGCACGAGACGGCAAGCGATGCGATAAACAGCGTCATGCTATCCATTGTTTACGCTCCCTTCTGCTTTCTCGGACAGACCCTGGGCCACAGCGGTAACGTCGACGGACGGACCGTTTTCGATCGAGCGCAGGCGCTTGGCCTCGTCGAGCTCGCGATCGGCCGCGCCGCCCATGACGGTCAGTGCCTTGGTGGGGCACGCCGCCACACAATGCGGGCCTTCCGGATCGAAGGCGCACAGGTCGCACTTGACAGCGCAGGTGTACTGGCCGGGAGCCCACGTAAGCAGGCTGCTCAGGGACTTAGGATACGAAGGCGTCGGGTCGCACATGCCTGCGACACCGGCGATAGACGTGCCATCGGGATGGATGGCACCGAAGGGGCACGCGATGGCGCACAGCCTGCACCCGATGCACTCCTGCTCCTTGACGTGGATGCGGTCGCCATCGTGCTCGATGGCATTCACCGGGCAGACCTCGGCGCAGGGGGCACCCTCGCAATGGTGGCAGGCAAGGGCGGCCGAAATACCGCCGGTCTTCACGAGCGCCAGGCGCGGCGTATCCTGAAGACCCTGCATCCGGTGGGCGTCGGCACAGGCGGACTGGCATGTTCCGCAGCCGATGCACCTCTCCGGGTTGATGTCGATGAAGCGGTTCATCCCCACTTCCTTTCAAAATAACGGGCCGGGCTCCCGAACGTACGGGACGCCCGGCCCAAAAAGCCAACGAGAACGGGACTACACGATTTGATTCACGTGCGTCTCGTCGTCGAACTTGGCGGCGCCGGGCTCAACGTCCTGGGGAGCGGCGGCGTCCACCAGAGCCTGCTTGAGCTCGGTGTACTGACGCTCGACCTCGCCCTCGGCCCAGACCTGGTCGGCGATAGCGTCGACCTGGCAGGCGGAGAACTTGTCCTCGGGCGTGTGCGAGACCGGGTCGACCTTGTGAATGGTCAGCTCGTTGCACTTGCCGATCCACCACTGGTAGGTCATGTAGACCGTGCCCTTGTTGATACGGTCGCTCACGTCGGCGCGGCTGTATACCTGGCCGCGGCGGCTGTGAATCGAGACGATGTCGCCGTTCTTGATGCCGCGCGCCTGGGCATCCGCGGGATTCATGCGGACAAAGCCGGGCTCGTCGGCGAGCAGCGCCAGCGTCTTGCAGTTGCCGGTCATCGAACGGCAGCTGTAGTGGCCGACCTCGCGGACGGTGCACAGAATGAGCGGGTACTCATCGTCGGGAAGCTCGGAGGGCGCCTCCCAGTCGTGCGCCATCAGGTTGGCGCGGCCGTCCTTGGTGGTGAACTTGCCACCAGCGAACATGTCGGCCGTGCCGTGGTCGTTCACATCGGTGCTCTTGACCGGCCACTGGGCGTAACCGCCCTCGGGAGCCATCTTCTCGTAGGTTGCGCCCACAAAGTTGGGGCACAGGCTAATGCACTCGTTCCAGATCTGCTCGGTGTTGTCGTAGTGCATGGGGTAGCCCATGCGCGTGGACAGGTCCGCGAAGATCTCCCAGTCGTGACGGCACTCGCCCTTGGGCGGAACGGCCGCGTCAAAGTGCTGGAAGCTACGGTCGGATGCGGTAAAGACACCCTCGTGCTCGCCCCAAGAGGTAGCGGGCAGGATGACGTCGGCGAGCATGGTCGTCTGCGTCATAAAGATGTCCTGGCAAATGAACAGATCCAGCTCGGAGAGCGTCTTGCGCATACCGGCCGAATCGGGCTCGGTCTGCACCGGGTCCTCGCCGTAGTTGTAGAAGCAGTGCACCTTGCCCTCGTCGACCAGGTGGCCCAGGTCGGTGAGCTTGTAGCCCTCCTCGAGCGGGAGCTTTTCCTCGGGCACGCCCCAAGCCTTGGCAAACTTGGCACGCACTGCCGGGTCGGTGACCTTCTGGTAGCCAGGGTACAGGTTGGGCAGCATGCCCATATCGCAGGAGCCCTGGACGTTATTCTGGCCACGCACGGGCGCGAGGCCGGAGTTGGGTTTGCCGATCTGGCCGGCAACGCAGGCGATGGAGGCGATGGTGTGCACCGTCTTCAGGTTCTGCTTCTGCTGGCATACGCCCATACCCCAGCCAATGATGGCAGAGGGCTTCGCCGTGGCGTACATCTCGGCAGCTTGATGGATCAATGCGGGCTCGACACCCGTGATGTCCTGTACGGATTCGGGAGTGTAGTTCTTGATGGTCTCCCACCACTCGTCAAAGCCGTTCGTGTGCTCGGCGACGAATTCCTTGTCGTAGAGGCCATCGTTGACCAAGCAGTTGGCAAAGGCGTTGAGGAACGCGACATTGCAACCGTTCTTGATCGGAAGGTAGATATCGGCGATACGCGCGGTTTCGATATGGCGCGGGTCGGCGACGATGATCTTGCAACCCTTTTCTTTGGCTCGCACGATACGCCTTGCGACGATGGGGTGCGAATCGGCAGGGTTATAGCCGAAGAGGAAAATGCAGCCCGCATCCTCCATACCGGGGATGGAGCATGACATGCAACCTGAACCAACCGTGTCCATCAGACCGAGGACAGTAGGGCCGTGTCAAGTACGGGCGCAGTTGTCCACGCTGTGGGTGCCGATGCACGCACGCGTAAACTTCTGCATGACGTAGTTCGCCTCATTGCCGCCGCCTCGCGAAGAGCCGGTGGTCATGACAGCGTTAGGACCATATTCGTCAATTATGGCCTGCATCTTAGATGCGGTGAAATCCAGTGCCTCGTCCCAGCTTACGCGCTCAAGATCCGCGCCCTTGGTGCGGCGGATCATCGGGTGCAGTACGCGGGGAGTCAAGATCTTGGTGTCGTTGATGAAGTCGTAGCCGCTCATGCCCTTAAGGCACAGCTCGCCCTGATTGGTGATGCCGTTGAGCGGTTCGGTACCCACGACCTGGCCGTTTTGGACCAAGAGGTTAAACTGGCAACCGGCGCCGCAGTACGGGCAGATCACTTTATGCTTCTCCATGACACCCTCCTTCCTTTCTCTGCTACCGATTAATCGGTACGTATTTGACAATCGTTGGGCTTGTATGGCCGCCCGCCTACGCCTCGTTTTCGATGGTGGCGCGGGCACGCTCGGCAGTCAGCTCCGCCAGGCGCTCCTCGTCTACCAGGGTGAGGCCCTTGGTCGGACAAGCCTCGGCACACGCCGGACCGCCGGGACGGTCCACGCACAGGTCGCACTTGAGCACGAAGCTCTTAGTCTGCGAACCCACGCGCACGTCGCCCATCAAGACGGGGACCTGCGTGGTCGCCACGCTCACGGCGCCAAAGGGGCAGGCCATGACGCAGCTCTTGCAGCCGATGCAGTTGTCCTCGTTGACGCCGATACGATGGTTCTTTGGATCAAAGAACAAGGCGCCCGTAGGACAGGCCTTCGCGCACGGAGCGTCCTCGCAGTGGTGACATGCCACCGGCGCGGAGATCTCGTAGGTGCGCGTTACGCGCAAGCGAGGTGCGGCGATGTTGCCGGGGATATCGTGCGCCTCAATGCACGCCGCCATACAGGTTTGGCACCCAATGCAGCGCGAGGAATCAGCCACGACTCGTTTATTGCCCATGTTGTTCACTCCCTCCTGAATCCCATGCCGGAGAGACCCTGTCGACGTTGCCCCGGACCGCCCGTGGTCCGGCATCGGCGTATCGAGTGCATGCGGCGAAACAGGCACTTCGATAGAGTTCCTCCAACGATATACAGGTTAAATATACGCAGTTGCAGGTGGCAAACTTGAGCATAGGCCCTGCAATACGGGTGTATTGCAGGGGTTTTGGCAGGTTGGAATTATTCTCTAGAAGCTATAAAGGTGAGTGTATTACATGCGTACACCTCTGAGATTTTTACGCGCTCTCATTTTGGATGTACTACGCTTGTATTCGTGTTAATGGTTATTTACTTGAGCGAAATAAAGTAATCGTTATAAGATGCTCAAGTATCGGCACATTTGACCGACTATATTGCACGCTCATTAAGGGGGCCAGTGATGTCATCGACTCAAAAACGAGCCATCCTGCAGGTGCGCATTCGCGAGGAAGACAAGCAGCATGCCGAGCGTCTTTACGACGCCATGGGCACATCGCTCGCCGAGGCCGTCCGTCTATTTGTCGCGCAGAGCATTTTGATGCGCAAGCTCCCCTTTCAGCCGGTCGCCGTGCGCTCAAAGGACGGCACCGCCGCCTATGGATCGCTCAAAGCATATGGTGACCCCAATCGCCGCGCCGAGGAGCTGCCTGCCCAGTCCCGTTCCGGTTTTGACAAGCCGCGCGGTCAGGGAAATCAGAAAATAATCCACG
>CALKBB010000240.1 GCA_937989795.1 uncultured Collinsella sp.
CGTTCTCGGAATCATCTATGAGTCGCGGCCAAACGTGACGGTGGACGCGGCCTGTCTTGCCGTCAAATCCGGCAACGCCTGCATTCTGCGCGGCGGTTCGCTGGCCTATCACTCGTGCGCCATGATTACCGAGCTGCTGGCCGATGCCCTCGAGGCGCAGGGCTTCCCGCGCGAGGCCGTGTCGATGATCGAGTCCACCGATCGCGAGGCCACCGGCGAGCTCATGAAGCTCCGCGGCATCGTCGATGTGCTCATTCCGCGTGGCGGTGCGGGCCTGATCCAGCGCTGCGTGCGCGAGTCGCTCGTGCCGGTAATCGAGACGGGCACGGGTAACTGCCACATCTACGTGCATGAATCCGCCGACTTTGACAAGGCACTCAACATTATCGTCAACGCCAAGACGCAGCGCGTGGGCGTGTGCAATGCCGCCGAGTCGCTGCTGGTCGACCGTGCTGTGGCCGATGCGTTTTTGCCCGCAGTCGTGGCCGTGCTGCATGACCACGGCGTGCTCATTCACGGCGACGAGGCAACCTGCGCCGCATGCGCCGATGCCGGGCTTGCCGAGGGTGATGACTACGTTGCCGCGACTGAGGAGGACTGGGGTCGCGAGTATCTGGCGCTCGAGATGAGCGTGAAAGTCGTGGCGAACGAGGACGAGGCCATCGCGCACATCAATCGCTACGGCACCATGCATTCCGAGGCCATCATCGCCGAGGACGTGGACGCCTGCGAGCGCTTCCTGGATGCGGTCGATGCCTCGGCCGTGTACGCCAACGCCAGCACGCGCTTCACTGACGGCGGTGAGTTTGGCCTGGGCGCCGAGATCGGCATCTCGACCCAAAAGCTCCATGCCCGCGGCCCCTTTGCCGCCGAGGCCCTCACCACCTACAAATACAAGCTCCGCGGCACCGGCCAGGTCCGCCCCTAAACCTCTCGTAAACGAAAAACCACCACAAAGGTGCCTGTCCCCTTTGTGGTGGTTATAGGTGGCGTGGGCGGTTAGGCCTGGAAGGTATCGCGATCGGAGGCGAAGGACTGCATGGCCGCGATGGTGCGGTCAAAGAGCTCGGGGAGCTCCCAGCCCAGCATCTCGGCGCCCTGCGAAATTACGTCGCGCGAGCAGCCGGCGGCAAAGCGCTTGTCCTTGAACTTCTTCTTGAGCGACTTGGTCGTAAAGTCCATAACGCTCTTGCTCGGGCGCATGATGACGGCAGCGCCGATCAGGCCGGTGAGCTCATCGCAGGCAAACAGGATCTTTTCCATCTGCAGCTCGGGCTTGGGCAGCGAGCTGTTGAAATCGGACGTGTGCGTCTGGATGGCGCGAATGAGCTCGGGCGAGGCGCCCTCGCCCTCCAGAATCTCGGCAGCATAGATGGTGTGGTTCATGGGGTCGTCCTCATGCTCCTCCCAATCCAGGTCGTGCAGCAGACCGACGATGCCCCAAAACTCCTCGTTCTCGGGGTCGAACTCGCGCGCAAAGTAGCGCATGGTGCCCTCGACCGTTTCGCCGTGGGTGATGTGGAACGGGTCCTTATTGTGCTCGTTGAGCAATTCGAACGCACGGTCGCGGGTGATTCCGGCGGAAAGCAGCTCTGCCATAAAAGACTCCTTGTGCTCGTAGATATCGCTAAGAATGAATACTACTAGAACGACTAGAACGAAAAAACCACCACAAAGGTGCCTGTCCCCTTTGTGGTGGTTTTGGCGTCGGCAGGTTAGTTGAGGGCGGCTTGGGCTAGGCGGGCTTCGGCGGCCTCTTCGGTGACGCCCAGGGCCACGGCGAACTCCTCGATGGAGCGGCGCTTGGCTTCCTTGAGCACGCGCATGTAGTATGAGCTGGGCTTTTTATCTGCTTCCTCGGCCTGGCGAATACGGGTCATCATGGTTTTTGCCACGCGAACCGTCTCGGGCGCGCCCAGCTTGAGCTGCTGCTTAAAGTGCGTCTCCTCGAGCGAGCTATTGCGCTCGGTAAAGGTGTCGCACTCAAGCTCGTCATAGTGGCTCAGCAGGTGCTCGGCATCTTGCTGCGAGATGGCGGCGTGCAAACGGTCGGCCTGCGCCACGGGGTACATGAGAATCGTCTGCGCATGTCCCTGCTTGGTCTCGAGCAGCAGCATGGGCTGCGGTGTGTCGTCCCTAAAACCGACGACGGTGCAGACTCCCTGGCCCGGATGAATGACGTGTTGACCGATTGAGAACATGCTACCTCCAACTTATACGAATTTACGTATGTCTAGAATAACACGCTGACGTGCGCAAACCGTTACTTTATGCAGGAAAAGCACACAACTCCGATAGGTTAGAGTATTCGATAACAGACGCAGCTCATTCACACCTTTATGCATTTTCAACGCCTGCATAATCTGCAGGCAGACCGGCATCTTTGAGTGACTCCATACAAGCTGTAGTCATTTTTGTGCATATGCAATATCTATTAGCTTTACCCTGCGACAGTAGTTACCGCTTGTGATAGAGTGCTACAAACTCTGGCTTTTGCCCTACGAGTGACCAAGAGCTCGGGGGCTTTAACACAAGGAGGATCTATGCCCGAGAAGATTGAAGAGCTGGTACGCGCTGCGCTTGCTGCGGCCCAGGAGGCCGGCGACCTTTCCGCATTTGAACTTGACGATTGCGCTATCGAGCGACCGGCTGATACTTCTCATGGCGAGTGGACCTCCACCATGGCCCTGAAGTCCGCCAAGCTGGCTCACTGCGCCCCGCGCAAGATCGCCGAGGCCGTCGTTGCCCATATGCCCGAGGACCCCGCGATCGAGAAGGTCGAGATCGCCGGTCCTGGCTTCATCAACTTCTACCTCTCCGTCGCCGTCAAGAACGCCATCTTTGGCGAGGCCCGCGAGAAGGGTATGGACTTCGCTAAGTCCAACGTCGGTGGTGGCCTGAAGACCCAGGTCGAGTTCGTCTCCGCCAACCCCGTCGGCCCCATGCACATCGGCCACGGCCGCTGGGCCGCGCTGGGCGACTCGCTCTGCCGTGTTATGGACCACGCCGGTTACGACATCCAGCGTGAGTTCTACATCAACGACCACGGCTCTCAGATGAACACCTTCGGTAACTCCATCAGCACGCGCTATATGCAGCTTGCCGACATCATCGCCAAGCAGGGCGTGGATATCGACGAGGCTCACAAGCTTCTGGTCGCCGACCGCGACGCCTTTGTTGCCGACGAGAGCGACGAGCATCCCGAGACCCATCCGTATCAGGACAACTTTGCCGAGACTCTGGGCAAGGACTCCTACGGCGGCGACTACATCATCGACGAGGCTGCCGAGTTCTGGCGCACCGACGGCGATAAGTGGGTCAACGCCGATCCGCAGGAGCGCATGGAGAGCTTCCGCGAGCGCGGCTACGTAAAGATGGTCGACAACATGCGCGACCTTTGCCACGCCGTTAACTGCGACTTCGATCGTTGGTTCTCCGAGCGCTCTCTGTACGTGAAGGACACCGAGGGCGAGACCGCCGGCACCTCCGCCGTCGACCGCGCTTTTGAGAAGCTCGACAAGATGGGCTACCTCTACACCAAGGACGGCGCCCTGTGGTTCCGCTCCACCGACCTGGGCGATGACAAGGACCGCGTCCTGATCAAGTCCGACGGCGAGTACACCTACTTCGCCTCCGACGTTGCCTATCACTGGGATAAGTTCCAGCGCGTCGACCACGTCATCGACATCTGGGGCGCCGACCACCATGGCTACATCGACCGCGTTCGCTGTGTCTGCGACGCTCTTGGCTATCCCGGTAAGTTTGAGGTTCTGCTGGGCCAGCTCGTCAACCTGCTGCGCAACGGCAAGCCCGTCCGTATGTCCAAGCGCAAGGGCACCATGGTGACCCTGCAGGAGCTCGTTGACGAGGTCGGTTCCGACGCCGCCCGTTACACGCTCATCTCCAAGAGCTCCAACCAGATGGTCGACTTCGATATTGAGGCCGTCAAGAAGCGCGACAACTCCAACCCGGTGTACTACGTGCAGTACGCTCACGCTCGCGTGTGCTCCATCCTGCGCCGCGCCGCCGACGTTACCGCCGAGCAGGCCGCCGAGATGGGCATGAAGGCCGTCGCCGAGAAGGCCATCGGCGAGAACGTCGATTACTCGCTGCTGACCGACCCGACCGAGCTCGCCCTTTCGCGTAAGCTCAACGAGCTCACCGACCTGATTGCCAGCTGCGCTCGCGACCGCGCCCCGTTCCGTCTGACGCACTTTGCCGAGGAGCTCGCCGGCGACTTCCACAGCTTCTATGCTGCCTGCCAGGTTCTGCCGAGCGAGGGCCGTCCCGTCGACCCCGAGCTCTCGCGCGCCCGTCTGGCCGCTTGCGACGCCGTCCGCGTAACGCTCGCCCTGGTGCTCACCCTCGTTGGCGTTTCTGCTCCCGAGCAGATGTAAGCGCTGGTCGTTTGACTGCGTGGGCTTGGTTTAACTGAGCCTTGAAAGCCCGATCTCCCATGCGGAGGTCGGGCTTTTCGCGTTCGGCAGTGCTTTTTGGTGTGTTGGGAAATGCTACTAAATCGCAACTATACCGGTTTACTACGATGAATCGAGGGATTCCAATCACACGGGCTTTTCACCGAAAAGTGCAAGCCATCTAGCTGGGGTTTTATTATTTCGGGTTTTGGCGTGATCGTGGTTGAGCGATTCATCGTAGTAAACCACCATAGTTTTGAAAATGACCCCTTGGGGACGGAGGAAAACAGATCATTGTTGTCCCGTGGAGGAACGGCGGAACACCCTCTGCCAAGAATCGGGGGCATCTACTACGTTTAAGTGCGTACCCCGAACCACGCCGAAAATCGCAATATTAAAACCGCAGGTAGCAGGTCTGCGACTTTCGAAAAATAGTGAGTATGGTCAGGGGTGCGGGGGTAAACGTAGTAGATGGGCGCGATTCGTGGCGTGTCGATCTTGGGGCCGATGCCCTTGCCCCTTAGCTGATTCGTTTTCGCGATGCTTGAGGTTTCGATCTGCCTTCTTCTTATGAGTTGCGGTGGAATAGTTCCTGCTTGAGAGGTGTCGGCCGGGATTTGGGAACTATTTCACCGCAGCTTATGATGTGGCGATGGTGTACGCCGGAACTTTGTAAAGAGTGTCCCTTTTGACTAGTCGTTTATGAACGTCCCCGATGACTAAGTTGCAGGTGGCAGTGGTTGTGTTACACTAACGCTGCGTATTTGACGCAATCATCTCGATACAGATCAATGACGCCCGTCGCTTTTTGGACGGAGCTAGACTGTTTAGCCGCCCTGAAGGTATATGCAGGGAGCATGTGATCGCAGGGCTTGAAAAGAAAGTTGAGCAAACACTGTGTCTGATCAACAGCAAGAAAACGAAATAACGACGACGCAAGCCGCTCCCGCTGCACCGGTTGCGTCGGACCAGGTCGCGGCGCCCGCGCAAGCCTCGGCTCCTGAGACGCCTAAGGCTGCTTCGACGCCTACGCCTGTAGCGGCTGAGAAGGCCGTGTCTGCAACTGGTGAGGAGGCTGCTCCGGCAAAGCCCAAGCGTACGCGCCGCGCGGCCAAGCCTGCCGATGACGGCGAGGAGGTCACCAAGCCCAAGCGCCGTACCACGCGCACGACGCGCGCCAAGCGTACCGTTGCAGCTGACTCCTCGGCGCCGATTTCCGATGAGGTCGCGCAGGCACGTGCGTTGGCGCAGATTAGCGAGGCTCAGGTGGTGCGCGCCCGCCGTCGTGCTGCCGAGCGTGAGGCCGCGGCTCTGACCGAGCTTGCAGCTCCGTTTGTGCCCGAGACGCCTGCCGCCACCGAGACCCCTGTCGCCGACCAGCCAACCGAGAAGCCGGTACCGCGCACACGCCGTCGCACGGCTGCTAAGGCCGAGCAGGTTGCCGATCAGGTAACCCCCGAGCTCGCTGAGGCTTCGGTCCGTTCCGCGGCAGGGGAGGGCACATCGCCTGTTGAGCCCGCTGCGCCTGTCGAGGCCAGCGAAGTTCCCGTTGTCGATCCGGCTTTGC
>CALKBB010000241.1 GCA_937989795.1 uncultured Collinsella sp.
AGCAAAGGTCCGGGGCCTCGCTACGGGGCGGCCAAGTTGACGTAGCTGAGATGCAGCTCGCGGTCTGCTCACTCCTCGAAGTTTTTAGCGGAAATAATTCGAGCTGCAGCAGCGATTGATTTGCAATGGCGGTTGAGCTGCAACAAAGTTTTTATTGGACCTCGAACCCTATACTCGATGTTCGCTTCGTTCATTGAGTTACCCTTTGCATGAGGCCGGGACATATCGTCCCGCCCGCAGTTTCGCAGGCCGAAGGCCGAGAATGTTTGAGGACGGGATGATATGTCCCGACCTCCCGGGAGAGTTACCTATGAACTACGCGAACATTAAGTATTTCGACATTGCTGATGGGGAAGGCGTTCGTACTTCTCTGTTTGTGAGCGGGTGCCGTCGTGGGTGCAAGAATTGCTTTAACTCTGTCGCGTGGGACTTTGCTGCGGGTGAGCCGTTCGATCGTGCCGTCGAGGACAAGATTATCGAGAGCCTCGACCACCCCTTTATCGATGGTCTGACGATTCTGGGCGGCGAGCCTATGGAGCCCGAGAATCAGGTGGGGCTTGTTGACTTTATCGAACGCGTGCGTGCGGCCTATCCCGCGGGGTCGGGCAAGACCATTTGGTGCTTTACCGGCGACGTGCTCGAGGAGCTTATGCCGGGTGGCCGTCATCATACCGAGGTGACGAACCGTATCCTGGCCCGCCTCGACATGTTGGTGGACGGCCCGTTTGTTCAGGATCTGTACGATATCTCATTGCGTTTTAGAGGCTCGAGTAACCAGCGTGTGATCGATATGAACGCTACGCGCGACCGTGCTGAGCGCGAGGGTGTTGCGCTTTGTGATGCGGTTGAACTTTGGCGGGACGATCCAGTCTATTCGACCCATACTATGTAGCTTGTGGCCGATGCCAAAGGGCGTGGTACCATAGCGCGAACGCAAAATCGGAAAAGTGAGGCCCAGATGATCGATCAGGAAAAAGTCGAGGCCGCCATTAAGCTGTTGCTTGAGGGCATAGGCGAGGACCCAACTCGTGAGGGCCTGCTGGAGACCCCGGCGCGCGTTGCCCGTATGTATGGTGAGATCGCCGGCGGTATGGACCAGAGTGCCGAGGAGCACCTGTCCAAAACCTTTGCCGTCGCTTCGAACGATTTGGTTATCGAGCGCGACATCACGTTCTACTCGCTGTGCGAACATCATCTGCTGCCGTTTTATGGCAAGGCCGCCATTGGTTATATCCCCAACGGCCGTGTCGCAGGGCTTTCTAAGCTTGCCCGCACGGTAGAGGTCTACGCCCGTCGTCTGCAGCTGCAGGAGCAGTTGTGCGCACAAGTTGCCGATGCCCTCATGGAGTATCTCGCTCCCCAGGGAGCGATTGTGCTCATGGAGGCTGAGCATATGTGCATGACCATGCGCGGCGTGCAAAAGCCTGGCACCAAGACCGTGACGCTTGCTCGCCGCGGCGTCTTTGAGACCGATCCGTCGCTCGAGGAGCGGTTCTTTAGGATGCTGGGCCGTTAGCATGAGGGTCGTCAATGACTTTACATCGAAGACCGATGGGGGGACGCCGCGTCGCGGCTTCATGGCTTCGGGCCTGGCCCCCTTTGATGCCATGCCTCGCATTGATTACATCTGTGCCAACGGTCTGTTCCGGCGGCACCTGGGCAACATTGCACAGTTGGAATCGGGGCGCATCTTCTGCCGCCACGGTATTGACCACCTGCTGGATGTCGCTCGCATTATGTGGATCAAGAATCTCGAGGAACAGCTCGAATTTGACCGCGAGGTCATCTACGCCACGGCACTTCTTCACGATATCGGCAAAGATGAACAGTATGAATCGGGTATATCCCATGATGTTGCAAGCGAACGCGTCGCTGATGCGATTCTCGGCGGTATGCCCGATGACGTAGCGTTTGAGCCGGCCGATGCCGCAGCCATTAAGACGGCCATTCTGGGCCATCGAAAGCTGCGCGTGAACAGCCAACCGCTCGAGCGCCTGCTCTATGCAGCCGACAAAGCGTCGCGCGCCTGCTTTGCATGCCCCGCGCGCAATGCTTGCAACTGGAGCGATGATAAAAAGAACCTGTCGATTCGCGTGTAGTTAGTTTACGCGGTCGGGGTTCTAAACGAAGGAGACGATCGCGATGAGCAACAAGAAACTGCCCGAGAATGCAACCAAGACTGAAGGCGCCGAGCTCGCCCGCCGTGGAAGGGGCGAAATATCCACCGCAACGGCGGTGCCCCACGTGAACTATGACGATCTGCGCCATGCCGACCGCATCACCGTTGAAGGTCTTGAGGTTTTTGCTAACCACGGCGTGTATCCCGAAGAGAACGCGCTGGGCCAGAAATTCATCGTGTCCTTGGTACTCTATGCTGACCTGCGTGCAGCGGGAGAGCACGATAACTTGGACGCCTCGATTGACTACGGCTCGGTGTGCCACGATGTCGATGGCTATCTGCGCGAGCATACGTTTAAGCTCATCGAGGCGGCAGCTGAAGGTACGGCCCAGATGCTGCTGCGCCGTTATCCCTCGCTGCTTGGTGTGCGCATCAAGCTCGATAAGCCGTGGGCGCCTGTTGGCCTGCCCTTGGCAAGCTGTGGCGTCGAGATCGAGCGTGTGCGCTAACCGGTTCTAATACGTCTCTATGGGTGGCTGCTTGAGCCGCTGCGACAGAGCCCTGTTGTTGGGGCAGTACGTGTCGAGCAGCGCGTGAAACCGATGATTGTGGCTCGGCTCGAGCAGGTGGACGAGCTCGTGGGCGACAACCATGTCAAGGCACTCGACGGGGTAGGCGGCAAGTTCTCGTGCGATGCGAATGGCGCCGGTTTTGGGCGTGCATGATCCCCAGCGCGTTTTCATGCTGCGCACGGAAACGCGGGAAACGGCGACACCCATTGCGATTTCGTATGCGTGCAAAATATCGCGCAGCGCCGATGTGACTTCGGACGTATAGAGCTGGTCAATATGGGCTTGGATCTCACTGGGCGTTAAGCCGTCGAGGGTCGCATTCCACTTGGCCTGCGGACGTTCGTCTGGCTCGTCGGCACCCATAAAACTTGCGAAGGTGGCCTGCTTGGGCCGCGGTGCGGGTGATGCAAAGTTGTGATCGAGTGCGTCCTGTACCGTGATGGGCTTGCCCCAAAGCGCAATGATGGACGAGGGGCTGAGCGGCTCTCGTGCCGTCGCCTGACGTTGCTCGCGCTGGGCAAGCCGGCTGATAATCCAGGCGCTGTTGCGCTTCACAAACGCTTCGATACGCTCGCGGCTGGCGCCAAGTGGTGCGCTGGCGTGGACCTCACCGCTCGATGTGACGCGTAGGTTGAAGTTCTTGACGCGCTTTTTGGTAACGACGACGGGGATGGGCGTCCCATCCGGTCGGGATACGGAAATCGTAAACTGCTGCGTCAAAAGCGGTCCTTCAGATTGGGGACGGGCCGGCATGTCAACCGTTCGGCATGCCGACCTGCTCAAGGGATGTGAAATTAATAACGCTCAAAGAAGGCAAGCGCGTTGTCGCTGCAGAGCTTTTGCATCACGGTCTTGCCAAAATGCTTGGAAAGCATGTTCTGGAACTCGGGCATCTTGCTGGCATCGGAGAGGAAAGCGGGCACCGTGGCGCCGTCCCAGTCGCCGCCGAGCGCGATGACGTCCTCGCCGCCCAGGTCGAGCCAGTGCTCGATATGTGCCGCTAGCTGGTCGAAGGTGACGTCTGCGGCGGTCTTGTCGGTTGCGTCGTTGGAAA
Source organism: uncultured Collinsella sp. (assembly GCA_937989795.1). Lineage (GTDB taxonomy): Bacteria > Actinomycetota > Coriobacteriia > Coriobacteriales > Coriobacteriaceae > Collinsella. Next base: position 3,746 of record CALKBB010000241.1, read on the forward strand.
GGAACTCGCTGCAGTAGTTGAGGCCGACGATACCGCCCATGTCGCGAATGGTGCGGAACTGGTCGTCGGTAAGGTTGCGTTTGACGCCGCAAACCGCACGGGAGTTGGAGTGGCTGGCGACGAAGGGACGCGTGGCGTGGGCGACAACCTCGTCAAAGCACTCATCGTTGAGGTGGGAGACGTCAAGCACCATGCCGGCGTGCTCCATCTGCGTAAGTGCCTCGATGCCGGCGCCGGTGAGGCCGGCGTGGGTGTCGTGGCCGCTCGCGAGCGGCCCCTGCGCATTCCAGCTGAGTGACGACATAAGCACACCCAGGCTCTTGAGCACTTCGATCAGCGCGGGGTCCTCGGCAAAGAACGTGGCGTTTTCGATGGTGTGGATGCAAGCGACCTTGCCGTCCTTGAGCGCGGGGCGAATGTCTGCGGCGCTGCGCACGTTGACCATACGGTCGTGGTTGAGCATTGCCTGGCCGCTCATATGCGCCATGATCTGCGCCTGGAAGCGCGCGGCGTGGGCGGTGGGAATCTCGTCGGGGACAAACGTGGCGAAGCACTGTGCCCACGGCGTGTTGCCGATCTTTGCGAGCGAGATGGCACAGGCGTTACCCTCGATGAGGTCGAAATCTTGCGGATGCGTTTCGTCGCCGGGGAAATAACCGTCGGTGCCGGCGGTAAAGCGCAGGTCGAGATCGAGCGTGGCCCAGCCGATTCGGTCGGCGGTGTCGCAGTGTAGGTCAAATACGGGATATGCCATGGTTCCTCCGGTTGCAGCGTTTCTTTGCAAACTGTCATTGAATTGTATGACTAGGGTATAGTTAGCGCCATATGTTCATGGCGGCCCGTGTTGTGCGCCGCCCTTATCACGGAGGTTTCCATGTCCAACCAGGGCAAGAAGGTCAAGACTCATTATCGCGGCACGCTCGACGACGGCACGCAGTTCGATAGCTCCTACGATCGCGGTGAGCCGCTGGAGTTCACCTGCGGCGCCGGCCAGATGATCAAGGGCTTCGACGCCGCTGTTGTCGACATGCAGGTGGGCGAGAAGAAGACCGTGCACATTCCTGCTGCCGATGCCTACGGCGAGCACAATCCCGAGATGGTTCTGACCTTCCCGGCCGAACAGGTTCCCAACATCGAGCAGATTGAGAAGGGCATGAAGCTCTTCTTGTCCACGCCGAGCGGTATGCCCGTCCCCGCCGTGGTCATCGATGTAACGCCCGAGGCCGTGACGCTCGACGCCAACCACGAGCTGGCCGGTAAGGACCTCAACTTTGATATCGAGCTCGTCGAGGTCGAGGGTTAGAGTATGCCTGAACGCTTGGTTTCGACGACATGCTTGGGAAATCTCAACGATCCGTCCTATGAACTCCTGCTTCGCCGGAAGTTGGGCGGCGTCTTTGAAGTTGACGATCTGCTGCTCGATTGGGACCAGGCTGATGTATACGCGTTTGTGGGCGTGACGGAGCTGGGGCGCACGGTCGATGTTCGGCTGGATACTGCCGACGGCGGTCGTCTTGCCGACGGCGACGTGCTCGCCATTGACCGTTCGGGCATGGTGCCCGTGGCGGTTGTCGTGCGCTTGCGCAGCGCCGAGGTTTATTTGGTCGAAGTTGACCGCATGGACCCGATTGCGCTCGCGCATTCGTGCTGGGAGATCGGCAACATGCATGCGCCGCTCTTCCGGGGCGACTCGGACGAGCATACTGTGCGCATGTATACGCCGGTGCAGCCTGTTTTGGGCCGCATGCTCCGGGGTGTCGAGGGTGTTCGGCTCTCGCTGGTTACCCGTGAACTCGATGCGGACCGGCGCTTTGCGTCGAGTGCGGCGGAGGTCGTCGTGAGCATGGCTCCCGACTTTACCATCGTAAAAAAGGCGCGCGGCTAAGCGCGCGTATGCGCAAGACGGGCTTTGAGGGGCGACCGATCAAGGTCCGTCTTGCTGTTGATATGAGGCTTTGGGGGAAGCATATGGGTCTTGAGGGAATCAAACTGATTGCATGCGATTTGGACGGCACGTTGCTGCATCCGGGGGAGCGCGAGCTGCGTTCCGAGGCCTTTGAGCTTATCGATGAGCTGCATCGTCGTGGTATCGTGTTTATGCCGGCGAGTGGCCGTCAATATGCGAGCTTGCGCTACCTGTTTGCCCCGGTGGCCGATGAGCTCGCCTATGTATGCGAAAACGGAACCCTGGTGATGAGCGAGGGGCGTGCCGTTGTCAAGCGCTCTATGGAGCGTAGCCTTGCTATGGCTATCGCGAATGCCGTGGTTGCGTATCCCCATACCGACGTGACCCTTTCGTGTGAGGGGCACATCTACGCCATGAGCGGTAACGATGCGTTCGTCGACCATTTGCGCTATGTGGTCCACTGCGATGTGGCGGTGGTCGACCGTCCCGAGGACATCGACGAGGATGTCATTAAGATTGGCTTCCAGACGCCCGAGGTGGATTATCCGGCAGCCCGGGAGTATTTCGAGCGCCTCTTTAGCGATCGTGTCGAAGTGATGACGTCGGGAACCGCATGGACGGACTTGATCGGTTTCGGTTCGGGCAAGGGCTCCGCGCTTGCCGATTACGGTCGTGCCCTGGGTATTTCGCCCGATGAGATGATGGCATTTGGCGACAATGAGAACGATCGCGACATGCTCAACGTCGTGGGCCATCCCTATCTGATGGAGAGCTGCAACCCCACCATGCGCGGTATCAACGATCGCGTCCGTTACGTGCACACGGTCGAAGAAGAACTGCACCGCCTGCTCGCCGAGTAGGTTTTCGGGACATGCCTAGAAATGTACTGTTTGCTGCAAAGCGCGGAAAGGTGGATTTTAAGGCATGTCCCGAACATCTACCGGCAGTCGGGGCAGAGACCCTCGAAGATGGTGTAGTGCGACGTGACGTGCCAGCCGATTTGCTCGGACGCCTTGGCGTCGAGCTGGGCATCGAAGGGGAGCGGTACGTCGATGACGCGGCTGCACGAGGTGCAGATGATATGCGCATGCGGCTCGATCGTGCGATCGAAGCGGCTACCGCCCGGCGTCTTGATGGAGAGGATTTCGCCTGCGTCGGCCAAGAGATTGAGATTGCGGTAGACCGTACCGCGGCTGATTTTGTCATCCTGCGCGCGCACGACGTTGTAGATTTCGTCGGCGGTGGGATGGTTATAGCTTTGGCGCACGGCGTCAAGAACCAGCTTTCGCTGCTTGGTATTCCTTCTTTGCACCGCCATGCGCCTCGCCTCTTTTCTATTAACGGTCGTAGGTAAATGATACCGTATTTAGCACACAATACTAATAATGAGGACTGAAACCGTCTTCATTGGCAAGTGGGGCTCGGGCCTGGGCGTCTACGAGGCGAAAACGCGTTCCCATGCGCTCGTAGGAGGCATGAAGTGCCTCGAGATGAGATAGGATATTTGCCGGAGCTCCCTGTATCTCCATCTCGACTGAGCCGTCTTCCATGTTACGCACCCAGCCGGTGAGGGAGCGTGCCTGCGCGAGGTTGGTGTTGGTAAAGCGAAAACCAACGCCTTGGACTTGCCCCGTCCAGTGCAGGAAATAGCGCAGGGGAGTGTTTTGAGTGGCCTCGTCGCTTGCGAGCACGGTAAGCCTGCGGCGCAGCTCGAGCTCGACGTTTGATGGTTTTTGAGGCTCTCGACTGCCGCCGGTGACGCTGGAGAAGAACGTATCGAAGAGGCCCATCGCTATGCCTGCTTGCCTGCGTCGGCCGGGAAGGTTATGCCGGCCTGCTGACGCACGGCATCCATGATGCGTAGTGAGACGAGCGTGACATCGCGGTAGTGGCCAAGCTCGTGGCGTCCCGCCGGGGTCTCCCAAATCTCTTCCTTGACGTTATCGATGCCGCCGATGGCGGTGATGAAGTCCGTGAGCTCGTATTCCATAGTGTTGCTCGATTTGGGCAGGTCGAGCACGCGGCCGTTATCGCCCTGTTCGCGCGGCGCCTCGGTCGCCGAGCCGCGTACGACGTCGCCGCGATAGTCGATGCGGACGTTGCGGGGCGTGGACAGATGGTCGATCTGGATAGTGCCACGCTCGCCTTCGATCTGCGAGGGCAGTAGGTCATTCGTAATTTTGGAGTGCGCGAGCTCGACGGAGATTCGGCCACCGCCGTAGCTGGCGAGGATGGAACCGCAGCCGTCGATGGGGCCGTGCGTGAGCTGTCGCGTGGTGGGGTCGAGCAGAGTAGCCATGCTCGTAAGGCCGGAGGGCATGCCGAAAATCTCGACCATGGGCTCGACGGTGTAGACGCCAATATCCATGAGGGAACCCGATGCCATATTGCAGTCGAAGATATTGGTGGCGCGTCCCGCGAGAATCTCGTTGTAGCGCGAGGAATATTTTCCAAAGCGCAATGAGGCGCGGCGGATGGGGGCGATCTCACCCAGGGCGTCCTCGATGGCGTGGAAGGCGGGATCGTGGAGGGGACGCATGGCCTCGAGGGCCACGACATCTGCTGCCTCGGCAGCGCGGAAGACTTCCAGCGCTTGCGCCTCGGTGGCGCAGAAGGGCTTCTCGACGATGACGTGCTTGCCACCGGCGATGCAGGCAAGGGCCTGCTCGTAGTGAAGTGCGTTGGGGCTGCCGATATAGACGGCGTCGACGTCGGCGGCTGCCGCGAGCTCATCGAGTGAAGTAAAGTTTCGCTCGCCACCGCGCTCGGCGGTAAAGGCAGCACCGCGATTGGCATCGCGCGAGAGCGTGCCCACAAACGCGGCTTGGTCGTTGGCGTTGACGACCTGGATAAAGTCGTCGGTAATCATGGATGTGCCGATGGTCGCTATACGCAGCATGTATCCCCCTCGTGCCGTTCGGTTTACAGGATGAGTGTAGCGCGAAGGGGCAGGAAATAGCGTACGAAAACGCCGTTACAGGTCGCTCTCGTTAAAGCCGGTGTCGATATCGAGGTTGCTGCCGTCGGCCGCCGTGGTGGCGAGCTCGTCGCAGCGCTCGTTGAGCTCATGGCCGGCGTGACCCTTAACCCAGATGAACTCAACCTTGTGCTTGCTCTTTGCGGTGAGCAGGCGCTCCCACAGATCGCGGTTCTTGACGGGCTGCTTGTTGGCGGTCTTCCAGCCGCGTTTTTTCCATCCGTCAATCCAGTGCTTGTTGAAGGCGTTAACGACGTACTGCGAATCGGAATGGACTTCGACGTCGCAGGGGCGGTTGAGCGCCTCGAGTGCCACGATAACGGCCATGAGCTCCATGCGGTTGTTGGTGGTCTTGGCGTAGCCGCGCGAAAGCTCAGAGGTGAAGGTCTTGCCGGCGGGGTTGGTGTATTTGAGCACGGCGCCGTAGCCGCCGCGTCCCGGATTTGATCGGGCCGAGCCGTCGGTATAGATGATGACCTTCACATGGTTCCTTTCGTTGGGTACGTTTCGCGTGAGTGACCATTGTAGCGCCATGCCCGCCGGGGGCTAGCAATCTACGATTTCTACCCCGTCTTCCGACAGTTGGTTGGCATGGATGATGCGGTTGAGCTCGTCGAGGTATTGCTGCAAGAGGGGAGAGGGCTTGCGGTCGTCATGCATGATGTAGCCCACATGCATCGTCGGGGCGTCTGCCAGGGGGATCGAGGCCATGCCCCACTGCATTTCGCTGGAGAGTACGCCGGTCGACAGCGCATAGCCGTTCGAGGTGATAAGCAGGTTGGTGAGCGTCCCGCGGTCGGATACGCGGATATTGCGGTTGCAGGGAAT
>CALKBB010000242.1 GCA_937989795.1 uncultured Collinsella sp.
GTACAATAGGGTCGTCGATGGGCAACGTCGTCAGTCGAGACGCGACCGCGCTCCACACCCCTCCGTCTACTCGGTGTGTTCCCGCCTCCTCCCCGAGGCGGGATGTCGGCATTTTTTCATGCACCGACAACCAAATAGCTTGTGGATAGCATGGGCAGCATCATGCGTCTCGGCACCAAATGCAAAAAGGGACCCGTCCATTGCGGACGGATCCCTTAAAACAAGTGATCGTCAAACCGATTTACTCAGCATCGGTCTCCTCGTCCTTCTTCTCGGAAGGCAGCGGGGTAACCTCGATCTCGACGCCCAGAGTCTCAGCAGCGGACTTCATGGACAGGGAGATACGACGACGGTCGAGGTCGATCTCCATGACCTTGACCTGAACCTTGTCGCCCACATGGGTGACCTGAGAAGGCTGATCGACGTGCTTGTTGGCCATCTCGGAGATGTGCACCAGGCCCTCGATGCCCTCGCCCAGGTCGACGAAAGCGCCGAACGGGACAAGCTTGGTCACAGTGCCCTCGACGATAGCGCCGACGGGGTACTTCTTGACCAGTGCGCGCCACGGATCCTCGGTGGTCTGCTTGAGACCCAGGGAGATGCGCTCGCGGTTGAGATCGACGTCGAGAACCTCGACCTCGACCTCGTCGCCGACCTTGACGACCTCGGACGGATGGTTGACGTGGTTCCAGGAGAGCTCGGAGATGTGGATGAGGCCGTCGATACCGCCGAGGTCGACGAAGGCGCCGAAGTCGACGATGGAGGAAACGGTGCCCTGGAGACGCATGCCAGACTTGAGCTTGGACAGGATCTCGGAGCGCTCGGCCTTACGGGACTCCTCGAGCACGACGCGACGGGAGAGGACGACGTTGTTGCGGTTGCGGTCCATCTCGATGACGCGGGCCTCGATGCGGGTGCCCATGTAGGAGGTGAGGTCCTTGACACGACGGAGGTCGACGAGGGAAGCGGGCAGGAAGCCACGCAGGCCGATGTCGAGGATCAGGCCGCCCTTGACAACCTCGATAACCTCGCCCTCGACGTTCTCGCCGGAGTTGAACTTCTCCTCGATGCGGTTCCAAGCACGCTCGTACTCGGCACGCTTCTTGGACAGGACCAGACGACCGTCCTTGTCCTCCTTCTGGAGAACCAGAGCCTCGATGGGATCACCGAGTGCAACGATGTCTGCAGGGTTAGCGTCCTTGCGGATGGACAGCTCGCGGACCGGGATAACGCCCTCGGACTTGAATCCGATGTCAACGAGCACCTCGTCATGCTCGATCTTAACGACAGTGCCGTTAACGAGATCGCCCTCATCAAAGTCGGTAATCGTACCGTCGATGAGGTTGTTCATCTCCTCCTCGTTGACATCGTCAAGAGAGAAAATGGACGAGTTCTGAATCTCACTCAAAGGTGGACCCCTTTCGAACTACGGGGCCCCGATTGCTAGGACCTACAGAAGGGTGCGACAAGCACACAACGTTTAGGAACACTCGGGAGCCGACAGATACTAATGTGACGCTTATGCAATCACGTTCGTATAGGTTACGGGGAAATCATTTCGATTTCAAGCGTGAACTGCGATTTTTTACTCGTATGGAGACTTTTTCGCAATCTTGTGGACGACCGTCTCCATAAGTTGACGATAGACAGTTAGGCATACAGCTTTGGGGTAAAGTATCCGGAGCCAACGATTCTGGAACGATTTATCGAGAAAGGTGCCCGCGTGCTCAAAGCAGTCGTTTTCGATATGGACGAGACGCTTCTTAGCATCAACCTCAACGCGTTCATCCTTCGCTATTTTAAGGATGTCTCGTCGATGCTCGCGGACATCGGACGTCGCAGCCGCGGTGGCACGATGGCACGCCTCGGCACCATCCTGGTCGACCTCAACGCCAATCGCCGCAGCGGCACGGACAATCGCACCAATCTTGAGTTTTACCGCACCGAGGTCGAGCACAGGTGCGGTATCTGCCTCTCCGACCCCATCATCTACGAGGCGTTTACCTACTACGAGCGCGAAGTTCTTCCGTACAAGAATGACGAACTCATCAACGCCCACGCCATGCCGGGCGCACACGCCGCGCTCCAGGCCGTACAGGACGCAGGGCTGCGTTGCGCGCTCTTTACCAACCCCAGCTTTCCCCAGGGGGCCATCGAGTGCCGCATGGGTTGGGGCGACCTGGCCGACGCTCCCTTTGAGCTCGTCACGCACATGGGAAACGCCACCCGCTGCAAGCCCGATGCCACCTACTATCTTGAACAGCTACAGGTGATGGGACTCGAACCGCACGAGGTCCTTATGGTGGGCAACGATCCCAAACGCGACTTCCCGTCCCCCGATTGCGGCATCCAAACCGCCTATGTGGGCCAGGGTAAGCCCAGCCGAGCCACCTGGCGCGGAACCATGGAAGACTTCGCCCGCGACTTTAACGCCGTAGTAGAAGCCTTCTACGAACACCAAATAGCCAACGAACTGTCTTAACAGACCTGGGTTTTGCCGATCATGATGTTGAGGATCTCGACGTCGGTGTCCTTCATGCCCACGCGGCCTACGTAGCCCATGCTGGCGATTGTCTGCTCAACGGTATC
>CALKBB010000243.1 GCA_937989795.1 uncultured Collinsella sp.
CAAGGAATACGACAGTATCTCCAAGGAAGACTTCCTCAATCAGGCAAAGGCTTCCAACTATGTGAAGGACTATAGCTTCCTTGAGGGCGCTGCAAACGATTCGCTCGAGGGCTTCCTATTCCCCAAGACCTATTCGTTGGGTAAGGACCCGTCTGCCGATGATGTGATTCGCGCCATGCTCGATCAATTCAACACCGAGTACAAGTCGCTCGATTTTGCCGGTTGCGAGGCCAAAATCAAGGAGCGCTACGGCGTGGAGATGTCTGATTACGACATCATCAATATCGCTTCCATCGTTGAGCGCGAAGGCCTCAACGCCGAGCAGCGCGCGCATGTCGCCTCGGTGTTCTACAACCGTCTTGCCGGCAAGCTCGATGGTCTGCGCTACCTCAATAGCGATGCGACCATGATGTATGTCACCGGCGGCGAGGTTACCGCCGACGACCTGCAGAGCGATAGCCCGTATAACACCTATAAGCACGAGGGCCTGCCGCCCACGCCCATCTGCTCTCCGTCACTCGAGGCGCTCAAGGCAACCCTTGAGCCCACCGACTCCGATGACCTGTATTTCTACATTACGCAGGACGAGGAGTACTTCTCGCAAACCTACGAAGAGCATCAACAGTCTTGGAATTAGCATGAGGATTTTTAGCCCCAAACGATACGTTGCCTCGGTCGATCGCATCGATCTCGATACCCTGTGGGCCGACGGCAAGCGCGCCATTTTGCTCGACCGCGATAACACCCTGGTGCCGCGTGATACCGAGCAGGTTCCCGCTGCCGTCTCGGCCTGGCTCGACGCCGCTCGTGCCAAGGGCTTTAAGCTGTGCATGGTGTCGAACAACTGGCATCGCGACCAGGTCATGAGCTCAGCACGCGAGCTGGGGCTCGAGGCCATCAGCCATGCCATGAAGCCTGCACCGTTTGCTCTCAAGGCCGGCCTTAAGCGCTTGGGCGCCACGGCCGATGAGGCTGTGCTGATCGGTGACCAGCTGTACACGGACGTGTGGAGCGGTAACTTTGCCGGCGTCGACACGATCTTGGTAAAGCCACAGGCAGCTCAGGACCTGTGGTATACGCAGATCTTCCGTATCTTTGAGCGCCGGGCCCTGCGCGACCTTCCCTGCGAGGAATAGGTTTCGTCATGTCCCAGCACACCAAGCACGGCTGCGACCATATCTTCTTTATCGGGTTTTTGGGTGCGGGTAAATCGACGCTCGCACGCAACGTGGGCACGATGTTCAAGCGTCGGTTTATTGATACCGACCGCCTTGTCGTGCGCCGTTGCGGTAAATCGGTAACCGAGATTTTTGAAACCGAGGGCGAGGAGCGCTTTCGCGAGCTCGAAACCTCGGCGCTCCGTTCGCTCCAAAGCGAGCGCAGCTTGCTGGTTTCGTGCGGTGGCGGCATTGTCGAGACGCCGGTCAATATCGAGCTCATGCACCAGATGGGTACCTGTGTGTACCTCGAGGGCGATTTTGAGGATTCGATGCGCCAGATCCGCCGCTCCGACACGCGTCCCGATTTCCGCTCGCCCGAGTACGCGGCGCTGCTCTTTGAGCATCGCCGTCCGTTGTATCGTCAAGCTGCCGATCTTACCCTTGATATTCGCAACAAGTCCTTCGAGGACGTTTCCTACCTTTGTGCCGAGATGCTTTTGGAGCGTGGACTGCTATGATTCGCCGTCAACTGATCAATTTCCAAAACCGCAGCGTCGATGTCCGCGTCGGATTGGGCGCGTTCGATGAACTGTCGCGTATGTTTGCCTCGGCCGT
>CALKBB010000244.1 GCA_937989795.1 uncultured Collinsella sp.
CTGTCGGGTGCATGGTCGTTCTTTGTCAACGGCGTTCCTGGGTCTCAGCTCGATAGCGATTACGTGCTCAAGTCTGGCGACAAAATCGTCTGGGCTTTTGCTCCCGGCGATACTGTGCCCGGCGTCGACAGCGTTGTTGTTGACCCGGGTGCCGCACGTCCTAACTGGGATAGCGATTGGCCTGGTTATACGAGCGCCGACAAAGTAACTGACGCTCCTGTGCCCACGAAGGACGCTGAGGCAAAATGGGTGAGCGAGCTCAAGGGCTCGAACGAATGGAGCAAGGGTATTTCCGACCCGTTGCTGGTCGGTGACTACCTCTACGTGGCAGTTGGTTCCAAGCTGCTCAAGAAGAATGTCGACACGGGTGAGACCGTTGCCGAATCGCCTTTGGCGGCAAAGATCGATTCGACCTCGCGTATGGTATACGCCGGCGGCGTGATACTCGTGCCGCTTTCGAGCGGTCGCCTGCAGGCGCTGACGGTTGATGCTCTGGCGACGGTTTGGGTAACCGATGGGTTGCCTGCTGGCCCCGATGGTGCTCAGCAGTCACTTGCGTCCATTACGGTTCGTGACAGCTTTGCCTACTTTGGTACGGCGTCGGCCGGCTGGTCCGACTCGAGCGACGGCTACCTGTTCTGCGTGCGCATCTCCGATGGCAAGGTTATGTGGCAGCATAAGAACGAGAACAGCAAGGGCTACTACTGGGCCGGCTTGGCGTTCTCGGGCAATTATGGGGTCATCGCAGATGATTCCGGTACGGTGAGCACGGTCGATCCCGAAACTGGAAAGACCGTTGCGTCGCTCAAGATTGCCGACCGCGTGCGCACAACCGTGCTGGTCGATGGGTCGATCGCTTATGTCGTGAGCGCCGATGGCGTTTTGCATAAGCTTTTGGTTGGAACGGACGGAGCGCTGTCGGAGCTTGGCAAGGTGGCGTTTGGTAGCAGCTCGACCTCGACGCCGGTGCTGGCCAACGGCAAGATTGTGGTCGGAGGCGCATCGACTGAATCCTTTATGGGCGGTTATCAGAACAAGTACACGTATCACTACGGTCAGCTTGCAGTGATTGATGCCGAGACGCTTGCCGTGGACTATTCCATTTGCAAGGCGGACGGTAGCTATATTCGTCAGGGGGCTTCGGGCGGCGGTGATGTAAAGTCGCAGCCGGTCGTTTCTGTCCAGAATGGCGAGACGTACGTCTACTTTACGTCTAACAACAACCCGGGCGGCATCTATCGCTACCGTATGGGCGATGACGAGGCCGAGCTGCTTTATACGCCCGCGGCGGGCGATCAGCAGTACTGCATGGCTTCTATTTCGGTCGGATCCGATGGCTCACTCTACTATGTCAATGACTCGGGCAAGCTGTTTGCAGTCAAGGGCAATGGCCAAAGGGTTAACCGCTATACCGTGACGTTCGACGCCAACGGTAAGGATGCGGCGATGCCCGATTCTCAACGCGTGAAGGAAGGCAAGGCGGCGACGGAGCCCTCGACCAAGCCGCAGAGCAAGGGCTACACCTTCGCTGGCTGGTATACCGATGAGGCTTGCACGCAGGCGTATGACTTCGGTACGCCGGTGACGGCCGATCTGACGTTGTATGCCATGTGGACCAAGAACGCCGTTAGCCCTGGCGGCATTGGCGGTTCTGGTTCCAATGGCGGCAATGGTGGCGCTGGTAACGGTTCCGGTGCTGGCACGGGCGCTGGCACGGGTTCCGGCTCCGGCACGAAGGGCCAGCAGGCTGGCGGCGCTGTCGCCCCGGGTCATAAGCCGACGACCAAGACGACGGTGTCGACCAAGACCGAGACCAAGGACAACAAGTCCGACAAGAAGGACTCCGATAAGTCCGATAGGAAGGACGAGAAGAAGTCTGACAAGAAGGGCAGCAAGTCCGACAAGAAGTCCGATTCCAAGTCCGATACGGGTGCTGCTTCCACGACCACTGCTAAGAAGTCCTCTAGTGCTTCCGAGCAGGAGAATGGCACCAATCCGCTTGCCATCGTCGGCGTTGCGGCTGGCGTGATCGGTCTTGCCGTCATCGGCGTGTTCGTATTCACCAAGCGTCGGTAGGTGAGGGCTGTGTCCAATAAGCCTCAGGACGCCGAGTCCAAGCAGTCCGACTCGTCGTTCATCCAGCTCGACGATGCAAAGCAAAAGGGCGCCGCTTCGGCGGCGTCCGCCCCTCGGCGCAAGACGCTGCTTGGGGCTCTGACGGCCGTCTGCATCGTGTTGATTGTCGTCTCGCTGGGCTTTGTTCACCCTTCCGCCAGCGGTGCCTGGTCCATCGATTGGATTGTCGAGACCGTGACGGGGGAGAGCGTCGTTGCTAAGGATGCGTCGGTTTCCGGCTCGACTACCGCTTCGGGTAAGACTGGAGTCAAGGGCTCAAAATCTTCGGACAATGCGAAGGACGGGTCGAAGGATTCGGATGAATCTGATTCCAAGGACAAGTCTGAATCTTCGGACAAAAAGTCAGACAAGGGCTCGAAGGAGAAGAAGTCCGAAGACAAGGGCGGCAAGAAGTCAGGGGACAAATCGGGTTCGCAGAATTCTGATTCCACTGGCGGATCGAGTTCTTCTGACGGCTCTTCTTCGGGCGGTGGCTCGGCGTCTGGCGGTGGGTTTGCATCCAACAGTGGCGGCGCCTCTGCGGGCAATCAGGACGGCTCGCAGCAGTCTGGTTATGTCACAGTGACGGTCTCGGTTACGTCGAGCGCCGTGGGCAATCCTGTGTCTTCTGGAGGCACCTTCACCTTTAACGAGGGCGCTACGGTCTACGATGCCCTGTGCGCTCTGGGGCTTTCTGTCAATGCGCACGGCTCGTCATACGGCACGTATGTCGCCGCGATTGGTGGTCTGGCCGAGAAACAGTACGGCGGCACGAGCGGCTGGATGTACTCCGTCAACGGCACAACGCCCATGACGGCCTGCAGCAACTACGTTCTCTCAAACGGCGACAACGTAGTCTGGTATTACGTAATAGGCTAGAGGCCTCGACATAGCGCGCCAGACGGGCGGTTCGGACAAACATCCGGGCTGCCCGTTTTTCATGCGTAGAGGACTGGGTCGCCGGGTCTCTCGGCAAACAAAAAACCGGTTGGAACGGGAATTCCAACCGGTTATACATTCAAGCAAATAGTGAATCGACTACGACCGTGCACCCTCGAGGAAGAAGCGGCGGCTAAAGTAGTTGTACCAGGTGACCAGGAACGTGGCGATGGCCTTCATGGCCTGGTAGCCGATGCTCAAAAACGTGACGCCCACAAACATGTACAGGTCGTTGAGACCCAGGCCAATCACCGATAGGATGGTGAAGATCGTAAACTCGCGCTTGCGGCTCATGCCCTCGCGATGGTCGAACACGTACTTCATGCTGAGCCAGTAGTTGACCACGACGGACGTGATAAACGAGATCGTGGTGCTCATCAAAAAGTCGAGGTGGAACAGCTCGACGAGTGCAATGAGCATGCCCCAGTCGATGCCAAAGGAGATAAGACCCACGACAGCGAACTTGAGGAACTGCTTGGTATGAGGTTGTGCCAGTGCCTTGCGCACGTAATCACATCCAATGCGTTGATGAATCGAGCAGAGGATACTTTAGAGCTTTTGCAAGGGAAACGTAAGGTCTTTGGCAAGAACTATACGAACTCGCCAAATATTCAAGAGGTAATCCGCAAACGTTGCAAATCTTCCCGCAAACGAGCAGGGCCCACGAACAACGCAGCACTCGATGCGCATCGTCCGTGGGCCCCGTAGTGCAACGAGGATGTCGAGCTACTTGGTCTCGTCGCCCTCCAGGAAGATCTTTCGGGTCACAAAGTTGTAGACCATGACAAGCGCGGTGGCGCAGATCTTGGCGATATTGGCCTCGAGCCCCAGGCCGGCGTTGAGCGCCAGCACGATGCCGTCGTTGAGCGCCAAGCCGATCACGGACAGCACGACAAAGATGATGAACTCGCGGTGGCGGCTCATGCCCTCCTTGTGCGCAAACACGTACTTCATGCTCGCGACGTAGTTAAAGATGAGCGAGACGATAAAGCCGCTGGTGTTGGCGATTAGGATGTTGAGGCCCAGACCGTAGTGGAGCAGATTCATGATGCCAAAGTCGATGATCGTGGCGACGACGCCGACGACGCCAAACTTCATGATCTGCGCAAGGAGCTTTTGCATGGTACCTGCCTTAGAGTGGCGCCGGAGCGCCGCGGGGATGACAAACTCAGCAAGTTTAGCCAATCCCCGCAGGCGGGGCTAGGCGCGCTCCTCGATAGCACCGTTTCTATATGCATCGAGCAGCTGGCGTAGGTCCTGGATTTGGCTGCGGATCTTGGCGCCAGTATCGGTGTCGCTCACCATGCGGCGACGGTCTGCTTGGTCAAAACGGTTGGTCTCGCTTTCGATGTCCACGTTGCGGGTGAGCGCCTCGGCAACCGTCGTAAAGGCCCGGTGCGACTTAAGACGGCATCCGCGCGAGCTCGAGATAAGCGTGTAGCCGGCGATGCCCGTCTTGGGATGGTAGGCGCGGCAGAAGCCGCCATCGATGACCAACAGCTTACCGTTGGCGCGGATGGGCTGCTCGCCCTTGGTAGTTTTGACCGGGGTATGGCCGTTGATGATGTGCCCCGTCGGCGAGCAAGCCATGGGGGCAACGCCGAACTCGTGCATGATGTCGTCGCAGACCGAGGGCGACTTGGTAAGCGTGAAGTACGGGTCCATCGGCTCGGCCCAGGTGCTCTTATCGGCGATATAGGCGCGCTCAAAGGTACGCACCAGGCGTCCGCTCGCGGGTGAGTTAAAGCCGATCCACAGGTACCACATCCAGTCGAGGGCGTCGCGGTCGCCCACGCGCCAGGCGCGGCGGGCGATGCGGTCGCAAAAATCGAGATAATCGCGACCGGCGTGCCAGGTACCCAGGCAGTTCATGCTGCTAAAGGTGCCGTCTTCGTTGAGCGGCACGCAGCCATGGAACAGCAGGTTGCCGTTGGTGACCTTGTACATCGAGCCGTGGGTGTAGAGGAAATCGATATGGCGATGCAGATGATCGGCGGTGATAAACTCGGACACGAGCTTGTCGATGATGTGCTGTTCCTGGGGCGTGAGCGTGTAGGGGTCCGTCGGGTCGACGGTGGGGAAATCGTTGGTCGTGAGCGGCCACACGCTGCCGTCGGCGAGCGTGACCGTGCCGGTGTCGTGGTCGATCTTGTCGAGCAGCAGGCGGTCGGTCATGTCGAACTCGGGGTGACGCTGGATAATCTGGCCCTCGAGTTTAAAGAGCAGCACGTTGATGGCCTTGATCAGCGGGGTGATGGACTCGCCGGCGGTATAGGTGGCGTCGGCGAAGGCGACAAGCTCGCGCAGCGAGATGCCGTAGTCGTTCTCGAGGATCTCGTAATTGTCGTAGCGCAGGTTGTTGCGCAGCACCGTGGCGATGCAGGCGGGCTCACCGGCCGCAGCGCCCATCCACAGCAGGTCGTGGTTGCCCCACTGGATGTCGAGTGAATGGTAGGTGAGCAGGCGGTCCATAATCTTGGCAGCGCCGCCGCCACGGTCGAAGATGTCGCCCACCAAGTGCAGGTGGTCGACGGCGAGGCGCTTGATGAGCGAGGCAAGCGACTCGATAAAGTCATCGGCGCTGGCGGTCTCTAGGATGGACTCCACGATGCGCTCGTGATAGCGCACGCGATAGTTGTTCTCGTCCGGGTGCGTGTGCAACAACTCGTCGATGATGTAGGCGTAATCGCGCGGGATGGCCTTACGCACCTTGGAGCGCGTATAGCGGCTCGAAAGCGAGCGGGCAACCACAATGAGCTGGTCGAGCATGGTCTTGTACCAGGTGGGGGAGTCCTCGCGCCGGCTGCGGACCAGCTCGATCTTCTCGCGCGGGTAGTAGATGAGCGTGCACAGCTCGCCCTTTTCGTCAAAGGAGAGCGTGTCGCCAAAGATCTCGTCGACATGTTCGCGCACGACGCCCGAGCAGTTGTTGAGGATGTGCATAAAGGCTTCGTACTCGCCGTGCACGTCGCTCATAAAATGCTCGGTGCCCTTGGGCAGGTTGAGGATGGCCGAGAGGTTGATGATCTCGGTGAATGCGGATTGCTCGGTGGGGAACTGTCTCGACAGCAGGCGCAGATACTTGAAGTTTTGCGGATTGCGATCGAATGCGACCATGAGGCACCTTCCGATGTGGTTGGTAAAACTGATAAAACAGCGTCAAACGTTTATCAGTATGCGCTGCTTTTGTTTCGATTGGAGATGGGAGGTCGAATTGTTGGCCGAACGGTTTGGTAAATCGATTTAGTTGAGGTAGATATGGCGGTTGAGTGGAGACGACAGAGGATGTTTTCTCAGATATTTATGCGTGGAGTCGGTGGAGACGATGGTGGTAAAGATGTTCGCTATTTTTGGTTCGATTTGGTAAATAGTGGACATATGTACCGTATGTAGGCTCACTGTGCGATAATTTGCGCAGCAATGAGTAAGGAGCCTCATATGAGTGATTTTGTCCTGACCTGTGAATCCGCCGCCGACCGAACCCGCGAGTTCTTTGAATCGCGCAATATCCCTGTCGTGTGTTTTCATTACGAGATCGACGATGTTGTCCATACGGACGATCTGTATCAGTCGATTACGCCGGACAAGTTTTTTGCCCAGATTGCCGCGGGCGCCATGCCCAAGACGTCTCAGGTGAGCGTGGGTGAGTACGAGGAGTTTTGGGAGCCGTTTGTTGCCGAGGGTAAAGACGTGCTGCACCTGGCGTTGTCGTCGGGTATTTCGGGCACGTATGGATCGGCCTGCGTTGCGGCGCAGATGCTCGCGGATCGCTATCCCCAGGGCGGCAAGGTGCGCGTCATCGATTCGCTGGCGGCGTCTTCGGGCTTTGGCCTGCTGGCGGAATGTGCCGCCGACGTTCGCGATAGCGGCGCTTCGCTCGACGAGACGGCCGCTTGGATTGAGGAGCATAAACTCAACCTGCACCACTGGTTCTTCTCGACCGATCTGTCGAGCTACCTGCGCGGCGGTCGCATTTCGGCCGCGAGCGCGATCATCGGCACGGCGCTCAAGATTTGCCCGCTTATGACGGTCGATTGCGAAGGTGAGCTGGCGCCACGCGAGAAGATTCGCACCAAGAAGCGCGCGATCTCCGAGATGGCCAAGACCGTGATGGCGCATGTGCAGGACGGCGCGAACTATTCGGGCAAGTGCATCATGTCGCACTCGGCGTGCCGCGAGGACGCCGAGGCCGTTGCGGCACTGATAGAGGAACAGGTTCCGCAGCTCAAAGGCAAGATTGAGATCAATAGCATCGGTGCCCTGATTGGCTCGCATACCGGCCCCGGCACGGTGGCCGTCTTCTTTATGGGCGACAAGCGCGTGGATTAGCGTTTGTGGGCTGGCTGACGGTTTTAACGGCTGCGCCTGTCCCTCCTGACACTTGATAACAGGAAAAGGCCCGTCCCGTTGTTTGCGGGACGGGCCTTGCTGTTGCGGCTAGCGTTTCTTTCCGCGGAAGAAAAAGCCGTGCAGCGAGGGCTTGAGTCCGCGGTTGGCGCGACGTTCCTCGATATGATCGTGGATCGAAGCGACGCGTTCGATGACTTCGTCGGGGATCGGCACATCGGGATTCATGTTCTCGACCTGGCTGACCTCGGCGGCGGCGACCTGGTCGATAATGGGCACATCGTCGCGCGAGATGACGGGCGTGGCGTCTTCCTTCATCTTGCGATAGCGCTGCATCATGTCGGTCTGAAGCTGCTGGGCCGAAGGCGGCGTCCAGATGATGGCATTGGCGCCGGCAGCGATGGTCTCACGGATGCTCTCGGGCGTCTTGCCGCCCGGTGCGATGAGCGGCAGGTTGGGATAGTGCTCGCGCAGTTCACGCAGGACCTGCGGCGTGTTCTTGCCGGCCGCGATGTTGAGGATCTTGGCTCCGGCGCGCACCTTGGCGTGAGCATCGTCGTCGCAGCGAACGACCGTGGCGATGACGGGGATGTCGGCGATGTTGGTGATGTGCTCGACCATCTCGGCGGTAGCGGGGGAATTGACCACGCAGCCCGCCGCGCCCTGCATCTCGGAGACGGCCGCCATCTGCACGGAGCGCTTACCGGTGGTGGTGCCGCCGCCAACGCCCACAAAGACCGGGCACTCGGCAACGGTCAGCAGCGCCTGCGTAATGGCGGGCTGCGGCGTGAAGGGGTAGACGGCAAACACGGCGTCGGCATTGGAATTGCGGATGACCGCCACGTCGGTGGTGTAGATGAGCGATTTGATGCGGCGGCCAAAGAGCGTAAAGCCGCTGGCCTCCTCGATCTCGTCGGGCATGCGAAGGGCCGCCTTGCGTAAACGTCCGTCGATGGGCAGTGGCTCCATGGGGAGCAGTCCGTTGGGGGTCACGGCTACCTGGGGCTCGGTGAACTCGTCTGCGAGCTCGACCTCGGAGAAATCGACCGAGGCGACGATGTCCTCGTGAACCTCGGCGGGTACATCGATGGGAGCTTGGTCGTTTGCCGCGGCAGGCGTGTCGAAGGAGCTGGTGCCGACGAAGGCGTCGACGCGCTCATTTAGATCGTTGAGGGTATCCATGGAGGCTCGATTCTATGTGATGACGGCCGGCGCGATGCAGCCGGAATAGCGAATGCTAAATCGTTTGACGAGTTGATTTTTCCCCGCCGCGCCATCCGTTAGACCGAAGGGCGGGAGAACGTGAAGGAGCTGTGGTGGCGAGGATCGAGGTGCTATCTTGAAAGTCCCGTTTAAAAGAGAGGTGACGCGGTATGGAATTGACAGCAATGTTTGGCTCGATTGGCCTGTGCGCGGGCGCAATCGTTGCCGCCGCGGTCATCTACTTTGTGGTCACGGCCATTAAGGGCAAAAGGGCCGAACGCAAGGAGCGC
>CALKBB010000245.1 GCA_937989795.1 uncultured Collinsella sp.
ACCGGCCGAAAGGCGCGAATGGAACACAGCAACCGTCTCGCCAAAGCGCGAACGGAAGCGGCCGACGGTTTGGGCCGTCAGCGAGATCTCGGGCACAAGCACGCACGCTGAACGGCCGGCCTCGAGCACGCGCTCGATAGCGGAGAGGTAGACCTCGGTTTTACCGGATCCGGTGACGCCGTCGACAAGGACTACGTCGCCGTGCGCATCCAGGCGAGCGCGCTCAATCTGCGCGAGCGCCTGCTGCTGGCCGTTCGTAAGTGCGACCGGCGCTTTACCGCTTGCCGAGGACAGCGTAGTCTGCTCGCTGCAACCGCGCCAGGCACGGCGCTCCTCCACCACCACGACGCCGCGTTTTTCGAGCGCCTTGATGGTCGCCGACATGCTGTTGTAGAGCAGGTTGAGGTCACGCGTCGTGACCGGTCCGCACTGGAGCGCCTCGATGAGCTGACGCTGGCGAACTGCGGTCTTGGGCGGCGTATAGTCAAAGCCCTCGGGCGTAAGCATCACCCAGCGGTTTTGGATAGGCTTGACGGCGGGACGCTCGACCGCCCGCGCCCCGTCATCGCCCTTAACAACACGCGGGCTGCCGCCCGGAGGCAAGAACAGACGCAAGCATTCGGAAAGCGTCGCGACATACTCGCGGCTCATCCAACGCGCAATGCGGGCGGCCTCGACGCCAAAGAGCGGTTTGCTGAGGATGGTCTCGATGGGCTTGACGCGCGAGGGGTCGAGGGCGTTGTTGCCTTGCAACTCGCCCAGCCCAGACGCAATGTCGACGATATAGCCCGCGGCCGCACGGTTGCCAAAATGAACTAGGACAGTGGAGCCGATCTGGGCCTCGTTGGCAAGAGACCGCGAAATGCCGTAGGCAAAAGGCTCGGACAGCGCACGGGTGGGAATGTCGAGGACCACGCTCGCGTAGGCGGCCGTGGGCTCGGGCGCAGGCGCGGGCTTGGCCTGCTCGGCCGTGCGGACAGGCTTTACGGAAGCCTGCTTAGGCTCAGGCGAACCAAACAGCGACAGTTGCTCGGCCATGGTCTCTGTACCTCCCACCCCATACGTCTTTAGAAACAAGAGCCCCACTCGTGGTGAGCGGGGCTCGGATACATGCGTTTGCGCGACTGTTACAGCGCCATCGTGCGGGCGCGGTCGATACGCGCCAGGCAATCGTCGCGGCCGACGAGCGCCATGGTCTCGCCCAGCGGAGGGCTCACCATGTTGCCGCAGACGGCGACGCGAACGGCCTGGAACACCACGCGCTTCTTGAGGTCCATCTGCTCAGGCAGCGGCTCAAGCGCGGCGTCGATGGCCTCGGCGGACCACTCGGTAACACCCTCGAGCGCGGCCTTGGCGGCGTCAAGAATGGCACCCATGCCCTCCTTGGCCAGGCCCTTGTTGACGGACTTCTCGTCATACTCGAGCGTCTCGGCCGTGGCAAAGATGGGGGCGGCGACGGTCACGGCGTCGGCCGGCATCTTGGTACGCGGCTTAACGATGGAGGCAAGCGCGTCGATCCAGTCCTCGCCGTACTCGACGTTGCCCTCGATCATGCCGGCCTCGTGCAGCTCGGGGACCATGATCTCATCGGCAAACTGGGCGTCGGACATGCCGTTGATGTACTCGGCATTGACCCAATCGAGCTTTTTGGGATCGAAGGTCGCCGGGTTCTTGGAAATGCGGTCGAGCGAGAACTTGCTGGCCAGGACATCGCGCGGGATGATCGTGGTCTCGCCGTCGAGCGACCAGCCGAGCAGCGCCAGGTAGTTGACGAACGCGTCAGGCAGGTAGCCGGCATCGCGGTACTCCTCAACCGAGGTGGCGCCATGTCGCTTGGAGAGCTTCTTGCCGTCGGCGCCAAGGATCATGGAAATGTGGGCGAACGTAGGCACGGGCGCGCCGAGGGCCTCGTAGACCATGACCTGGCGCGGCGTGTTGGAAAGGTGGTCGTCGCCGCGGATGACATGGGTGATCTTCATCATGGCGTCGTCGACAACGGTCGCAAAGTTGTACGTGGGCGTGCCGTCGGAGCGGAAGATGACAAAGTCGTCGAGCTCGTTGGCGTCGAAGGTCACCTCGCCGTGGACGGCGTCGTGGATGACGACGTCACCGCGGTCCTCGGGAACCTTGATGCGCAGGACATAGGGCTCGCCGGCCTCGATGCGGCGGCGTGCCTCCTCGGGATCAAGATCGCGGCAGCGGCGCTGATAGCCCTGGAAGGGGTCCTTGCGCTCCTGCGCGGCCTTGCGATCGGCCTCGAGCTGCTCCTTGGTGCAGAAGCAGGTATAGGCCTTGCCCTCATCCCAGAGCTGCTGGGCAGCCTGCTTGTACAGGTCCAGGCGCTCGGTCTGGGCATAGGGGCCAAAGTCGCCGCCCACCTCGGGGCCCTCGTCCCAATCAAGGCCCAGCCAACGCATGGCGCGCAGGATGATCTGCGTGTTCTCGTCGGTGGAACGGGTGGGGTCGGTGTCGTCGATGCGCAGGATGAACGTGCCGCCGTTTGCGCGGGCGAAAGCCCAGTTATAGATAGCGGTGCGGGCGCCGCCGATGTGCAGCTTACCCGTCGGTGAGGGTGCAAAGCGGACGCGAACGTCTGATGCCATGGAAATCTCCTCGATTGCAGGATGGATGTCTAACCGCACCAGTATAAAGCATCAACGCAACCTCCGCACAAAGGGCACCGACCAACTCATTGGGGACAGACTTAGATGAGTGGTCGTTAGGGACGTTCTTAGTTTATGGCTGGTCATTTAAGTCTGTCCCCAATGAGTAGGTGCGGAAAGGGTGTGAATGTTTGATTTACGCGCTATGATGTGCCCTTGCATAGAGAGCCCGGCGGAATGGTAACGGTCGCCGGGACGCGTTTTTGAAAGGACAATCATGTCAGAAGAACTTCGTTCCATCCCACCCCAACACGGATCGTTTGTGTTTACGTCGGAGTCGGTGACCGAAGGTCATCCCGATAAGATCGCCGACCAGATCAGCGACGCCGTCCTCGACGCAATCCTCGCCAAAGAAATAGAGCTGCAGGAGCAGGGCTATATTGCGCCCAACGGCGTGCCCGCCAACGTGGAAAACGTCCGTTGCGCCTGCGAGACCCTCGTGACCACCGGCACCGTCATCGTCGCCGGCGAGATTCGCACCCAGGCCTACATCGACGTACAGGAAATCGCCC
>CALKBB010000246.1 GCA_937989795.1 uncultured Collinsella sp.
AATCGAAAGTTAGTCTATCTGAGGGGACGCATGCGACCATGCGCCCCCTCGTTTCAACTTGGGAACAGCGTAAGTTCTCCGATCTGACCGACAGGGTCTCCATTCAGTAAAGCGATTCCGATTTGCCTCAAGTCGAATACGAGGACATCATTCCCGGCGAAGGTACACTAAACAAAGATTTGCGCGACAAGAAAGGCGGCAAAACGGGAATTAAGTTTTACGCCGGAGATGTTCTATACGGGAAGCTTCGTCCTTATTTGATGAATTGGCTATACCCGCAGTTCAATGGTGTAGCTGTTGGTGATTTTTGGGTCCTTAGGGCAACAAAGTGTGACAGTTCATTTTTGTATCGGCTGATTCAAACGAACAACTTCCAAAGGCTCGCAAATGTATCTTCGGGCTCTAAGATGCCTCGCGCAGATTGGAATCTGATTTCACAATCGTTCTTCGCCGTGCCTGCCGATCACGCCGAGCAGAAGGCAATTGCGAAGAGCTTAGCCGAGCTTGACTCCCTCATCACCCTTCATCAGCGTGAGCCAACTCACATGATGAAAGAGGGTAAAAATGCCAATCGGTATCAATGAAGAATCTCTTTTCTGCGACTACTACTCGCAATGGATTAGCGTCTACAAAGAAGGGGCCATCCGTGAGGTCACCATGGGGAAGTACCGGCTCACGCAGTCTTGGCTTGCCAAGCTGATTCCAGACCTCAAGATAAAAGATCTCGACCGGACCTCGTACCAGCAGCTCATCAATGGTTACGCGGAACACCACGAGCGCCAGACAACCATGGACTTCCACCATCAGCTTAAGGGGGCGATCCTTGATGCAGTTGACGAGGGGCTCATTCCCCGCGACCCTACGCGCAAGGCCATCATCAAAGGGAAACAGCCGCGGGCGAAAAAGATCAAGTATCTCAACCAGTTTGAGCTTCATGCCATGCTCGGCGACCTTGATTTATCAGGCGGGCCGAGTTGGGATTGGCTTATATTGATAGTCGCTAAAACGGGCCTGCGCTTCTCCGAAGCCCTTGGGCTTACTCCCGAAGACTTTGACTTCGCCCATCAAACGCTCTCGGTGAACAAGACCTGGGATTACAAGAACGGTGGCGGATTCGTCCCCACGAAAAACGCCTCATCGATGCGGAAGGTTCAACTCGACTGGCAACTCATCATGCAACTTTCTGGACTGCTCAAAGACCTTCCGCCGACCGAGCCCATATTTGCGAAGGGGAAGGTCTATAACTCGACAGCCAACAGCGTTTTAGCGCGCCACTGCAAGAATGTTGGCGTGCCTACCATATCCGTCCACGGGCTGCGGCATACACATGCATCACTTTTGCTGTTCGCAGGCGTCTCCATCGCCAGCGTATCCCGAAGGCTTGGGCATGCAAGCATGACCACCACCCAGGAAACCTATCTGCACGTCATCCAAGAGCTCGAGAACAAGGACATTGACATCGTCATGAGAGCTCTTTCGACTCTTATTTAACCTGTATCAGCAAACCGTGGCTCACGCTGATGAAGGGTGATGAGGGAATCGAGATTGAGAACAACCGATGATATGCGCTTTTGCTCGCTTTCCGACGGGTAAGAGATCTCAACTTCAGCGATGTCGTTACCATGGACGTGTACGACCGATTTTCCTTGTGCCCGCTTTGCCAAATCGTCATGGGCTTTGCTGTACGTTATGGCAAGCGCGGTGTAGTCCGGATCGAGCTTGCCTGTCGGGGTGACGACGTTCAAATCACCACCCAAAATGATTCCTGACCTGCGCACGGATGATGCGATGGCGATATCTTCTGCCGTCTCACCGGATGCAGGAACGATCACTTCGTTGCCCCTTGAAAGAATCGATCCATCCTGCTCAACGGTAAAAGTGTCTACTTCCTCGATACGCGATTCGTATTGGGTATACAGGCGTCCATATAAGATTAGTGGGGTGCCGGCATCCCTAATGTCAGCTTTGCTGTATCCATGTCCCTTAGAAAACGTGCATAGCTCTCCCAACTTACGCTGTTCCCAAGCGGTTATCCAGATTGGACGACTCCATCTTGGGAACAGCGTAAGTTGGGAGACTGCTTCGAGTTCTTGAAGAACAACACTCTTTCACGCGCTGATTTGAATGGCGAGAATGGCACTGCTCGCAATGTTCATTACGGAGATATTCTTATTAAGTTCGGTGATTGTCTCGATGGCGAACGAAGCGATTTGCCGTTCATTACTGACGATGTTAGCGCCGGGCGATTTTAGCCGCTAATAGTCAAACTATTTTGACCAATCCCG
>CALKBB010000247.1 GCA_937989795.1 uncultured Collinsella sp.
GCGTCCGCGCCGCTCTGCTAGGAGAGCCGTTTCCTCGCGAGCTGCTTCAGGTAGGACTGCCTGAAGTCCCGGCGCGTTAGTCGGTAACGTTCCGGGCAAGAACGGAGTCTAGGATGTCGTGCAGCACGACCGCGACGAGGTAGAGGCCCTCGGAGAGGTCCTGGTCCCCGGATTCGTTGATATAGAGGTTCAAGCGGCCCGGCAAGATTAATCTCCAGAAAAAGGAAATGGCGAGGTACGTACCTCGCCAATCTGACACCTAGGGCTTCCGCCTTTCGGCAGGCTTATTTTGCCACCGTTTGGACCGGGCTTCAAGGTGGTCTGGTTCCGAGTGCTGCATTTTGCGGCTGACGGTGCCCGAACGCCTCGCCCGTTGGTCGGTGAGCTCCGCGGCGCTGGGCACCTTCTGGGCAATCGGAGGATGCATCGGACGAGATCGGCCGTTGAGGCCCCCGCTGCCTCCGGATGCGTTCCAGCTGGCGCAGGATTATTCCGCTGGTGGCAGATGGCTTGGAAGTGACGTCGGGAAACTGCCTCTCCGACGAGCTGTTTGCGCAGGTCATCTCAATTATTCCCGAAAGTTGCCGATTATTCTCACCAGCCCGCCCGGACCTTGCGCGCTGGAGAAACCGGCTTGCCCGCGCTTCTTGCGCCGGCGATTATTCCTCACGGTCGTTTCCGCAGGTAGGATGGGCCGCCGGCGTGTACCGGCTGCCGTCACGGGCATGGGTGGCGCAACCCGTGTACCATCCCCAGAACCGGCTGGTGCACGGGTTTCGGGCGCTTTCCGGGCGCCGGGGGATAAGCGAAACTGCAGGTGAGAGCGCGAGTTGGTACAAGAAGCGGCACTCGATTTGATCATCGAGCGGGAATAACATCCGCACATCATTGTAAGGTTCATTTAGTAGCCTGATTTTTCATACGGTGGCTTCAGTTAGACAGGTTTTTCACCTGGTAAACCTGCAAGCCACTGGATTTCCTTTTGCCTCGCAACCCGAATAACGAGCATTTGACGAGCAAAATCGCAGGTCAATAATGATCGCTTTTGCTCACGTCCGTTCGAAAGCACAATAATGTGCTGAAATTCTGAATCGAACGTCGTGAGATAGAAAATGACGTCATGGGCGCAAGTTCCCGCCCAAAATTGCGCGATTTTGCGAAATAAGCGACATCAAGTGTGCGTCAAAGGGAAAACCGCAGGTCGCACAGCGAATAAATCAGACAATGAAAGGCCAGCGCATAACCGAAGGACGCAAGACGGCACATATAATATAGCAATATAGCCAAGAACAATATAAGAACGACCCTCACAAGGACTATGCCGATGGACAACGAAAGTTACGAAGAAATCGAAAGGGAGGCCGTACTGGGTTCCAAAAAAAAGACGGGAGTTTTGGGACACTCTCTCAAGAGCACGCGGTTTTTCAAAAGAGGTTCGAGATACGGTCTTGCAAGCCCGTCCTCGAGTCAATCGGCTGTGCCGTTTCAGGACGTTTGAACCCGGTTCTCTTGAGCAATTGCGCACGAACACACTCTTGTTCTCTTCTCCCCCATATTATGACGATCCTCTCGACACATATTTTTATGTCGACAAAAAGGCTCTCCAAATCCAGTTCAATCTGATTATCGATGCATTCAGAGGACACCCCCTTAAAGAGATTATCGCTCTGCTTGGCCAATTCGGCATCCCTGACTTCAACAAACTGCGCGATATAATTGGAAGGGCTGAAATAGAAGAGCTCCCGTTTCAGTTCGATCAGCTGAACAGTCAAATCGACGATATTAGGCGAATAGTGCAAAACGTCGGATACTCCCTTTGCTTCTGCGATGACCCGCTTAACGAGGTGCTGTGGCTGAAATACGCAGATAACCATAAGGGCTTTGTACAGATATACGATGCGAACTGTTCCATAAGATTTCTATGCGGCCAAAAGAACAATTGTGGACTCTGCGCGAATGACGATTCCTCTTTGGCCCCTTTCCCTATTTACTACTCGAATGAGGGGTACGATGCAACACGATACGCACTTGTACTCCTTCTCCTTCGTGAGTTGCCAGCTAATGTGAAAGTATCCTGCCCAGAACTTATCAAATATCTTAAGGAATCAATTAGGTGGGAGTTCGAAAAGGTCACGCTTATCAAGCGTAAGCAGCACGAGTACGACTGCGAATGGAGACTTTTATGCAGAGGGTCTGCAGAGGGTAGACCATCGATTCAGATGGTTCCCTCGTCAGTCGTGTTAGGCCTCCACATGAAAGAAGCGGAAAAGCGAAGCGTTGTGGATGCAGCCAAGTCCGCCGGAATAAAAGAAATTTTGCAGACGCATATTGACGAGGGAACTGGCAAGCTTGCAATTCGCTCTTACCAATCAACAGAAGAATAAGTTAGCCGCTAATCGATTGGTACACCCCAAGGAAGACTGTCTTTCCCCTTCCCGTTTCTCTTGCTCTGCCATGTTGAAAAAAGATATCGATCGAATTCAAAGAATTCTGTTTCACTATATGGATGTTGCCTATCGTAACTGCCGATATTCGTTATGAAAGCGTTGTCAGTGGATCGCAACGCATAGTGTTGATACTTCAACGAAGGTAATAGTTGTTTGTATAGAGCATAGTTGAAGGAATCATCTATTTTCATATGTTTAACGAGCCGAGAGTACTCTCCATTAAGATCATAATCTACAAAAAGGGCGAGATTGATGGCACAAAGCGCAAATACGTCATCTGTTACACGACGAGAATAATAGGCAACTCCGTCAAAGCCGAGTTTTTTTACACGCCATCATTATTGCCTGAGAGACGATATATTCAGACTTAAACGTCCTGTCAGCTTCATTAACCCTGTACGAAGTTGCTATCATGAGCATAAATAGCTTCAGCCAGCAATGAACGCGCTCCGCATCGAGATCGTTCAAACCACTGAAATCTCTCACGTTGATTGCTAAATTAAGTATTTTCTGTGTGCCATCTAGGACCACTGGCGAGACATTAAAATTGATTTCCGGCGGACGCCCCGTTTCTATCCAGCATCCATACGAGGAATTGGCGAGATAGTAACTCGGACTGCCGGGAATACTAAACCTGTAGCTTCCGGTCTTAGACCTTAGGCTTTTCGGCAAATGCAGCATATCTTTCGCCGTGTAAGCGCGAGAAGGGTTCCCAGTCCTCGACCGAAAGAATTGCAGCTCCCGAGTCCTGCACCCAGGAAAAGCCCAACTCTCATTCAACTTAGCAGCCGCAAAGGAATCGGAGCTGACATCCGACACCAAGTTTTTGATGATTGTATTGCATTTCACAACATCGGCTTTGTAGTAGCTACGAAGTGCCTCGATAATCTTTTTCCGATATCTCTTAATGATAGACAGGCTATCACCATCTGCTCCGGCCTTTTCGGCCTGATTGAGTATGATGTCGTAACGATCCTTAAGATCGGAAAGATAGCCGTTGTCACGTTCAACAACGAATGGAGTATAAAGCTCCCTGCAGATGAAGCCATTCATCAACCAAGATAGTCTCATATTCATATTATTGCTAATAGACCCCTAATCAATCAGCACATTCTCCGAATTGAATATACAGGCTGCACTATTCAAAGAGTAAACGAGAAACACATTACGACACATACTATATAACCAAGAACAATATAAGAACGATCATTACAAGGACTATGTCGATGGACAGCATGCAAAGGAAGAAAAACGCGGCCGCGTTCGCCGCCGAATAGAGTGGGCGCGGATACGAGAAGGGCGACGCCCAGGTATTCTGGACGGAGCTCCTACAGCAGATCGTCTGCATGCAGAGCATCAGCCGGAACGTGAGGCTCGAGTACCGCACCGCCTCCGGCGGCTTCATCGACTGCCTCATCCCGGACGCAGGGGTCATCGTTGAACAGAAGGGGTTGGGCATAGACTTAGACAAACCCGAGGAGCGCCAGGGCCGCATGGTCACGCCCTTCGAGCAGGCCCTCACCTACGCGGAGAGCTTCCCGCGAAACCGCCAGCCGCGCTTCGTCGTGGTGTGCAACTTCTCCACCTTCCGCGTGCACGACCGCGACGCGTGCCCCCGCGCCGAGCTCGCGGGCAAGTACGTCGAGTTCACTTTGGAGGAGCTTGGGCGGAACCCGCACCTACTGGATTTCGTCACCGCCCCCGCCAAGGGTCTGGGGAAGGACGCACCCGCTTACAGCTTCCGTATGCAGATCTCCCCCTACGACTGTCTGGGCTGCGGCGTGTGCCTGACGGCCTGCCCTGCCGAGGGCGCTCTCACCATGACCTCCTTCGAG
Organism: uncultured Collinsella sp.; assembly: GCA_937989795.1. Lineage (GTDB taxonomy): Bacteria > Actinomycetota > Coriobacteriia > Coriobacteriales > Coriobacteriaceae > Collinsella. The sequence continues at coordinate 4,283 of CALKBB010000247.1, forward strand.
GACATGAAGCCGGAGCAGGTCCTCTTTGATGAGGTGGCCATGGATGAAC
>CALKBB010000248.1 GCA_937989795.1 uncultured Collinsella sp.
AAACTCAGGGCGTTTTCATAGAGCGCGACCAAGAAGCTATCGTCGGGCATTACACACGCCGGGGCACGATTCCAAGCATGCCATTCAGTTGAACAGCTTCCGGTCAAGCTGTTTTTTGAACGACTGCATAAAGCTTCGACGATTTCCAAAGAAACGCTCGTGAGTCTTCGTCTGCCTACCAGCGTCGTAATCATCCGAGACGCGAACAACGGTGCAAATATAATCGGCCACTTGGAGAAGCCTGCGTGCGCTAGGATCGGCGTCTCGATAATCAGCTACATTTTTAGCGAGAGCAAAGTCAAGGGCATCGCGCAACGCTATACTAACTGCCCCTTGTCCATTATCGTAGTAAACGGCAATTACATCGAACAACTGAAAATAAGGCAAGCGATCAAAAACGAACAGGGCGAGATCACGCCTAATCCGCGCCTCGAGTTCCTCTCTATTGCGGGCGTCAGAAACGCCATACCGCAAAACAAAGAAAGAAAATGGGAGCTCACGAACGAACCGAGCGAATTGAGCAAGCAATCGCTTCCTATCCCCAGGCGACACCGCCGCATAATCTTGGTTGCCATGCAGCAAATCTTTTCCATGGAAAGGTATATTGGGAAGTCCAGCAATAGAAAGCCGACATTCATAGCGGTCGATTGGATCAGCGATATTGGCAGAATGGTCGTGGAGAACGACAGCAACAATATAGCGCCCCTCCGAGAAATCCTGCCTTCCTGATTCGTCGATATGGAGATTCAAACGGTTTACCATATAACGCTCCCCAAGCGAATCAATAGAAAAGGCGAGGTACGTACCTCGCCAATCTGACGCCTGCAAGGCTCACGCCTATTCGGCAAGTTAAGTATCGCATTTTGCAGTCCAGGAATTCAACCGCCTTATGAAAAAACTTGAAATGCTTCGGCCCGAAAGGAACGCCGATAGCACAACCATCGACGTCGCACCATTGTTGGACGTAGCGAACACAGCGACAGCGCCAGATTGCATGGGCCAAGAAACCGCGGTTGTCTCGCGCGTGCTAAGCAAGTGCCCATACGAACCGAATCCGCCCATCATTGCGACGTCGGACTGGGGCTCGGGCGCACGGAAAACCACTTCGACATCTTCATCGTCCAAGGGGTCGACCCAGCTGTCTTTGAAGTAGAGCGCGCTTATGATGGCGAAAACGGTATCAGCATCCATCTCGGGCGCAGAGGTGAACTTACCGCTCGTGTTCTTGCTCAACCACGATGACATGAGGGCTTTGGCTTCGGACGATTCAAAATCAACCTCTGCCGCCTTACCGTGTAAATCCGCTATTGTGCGG
>CALKBB010000249.1 GCA_937989795.1 uncultured Collinsella sp.
CGGCTGCAAGCAGAGTCGTTCAAAAGGTATTAGTGGTCGGGCCCGCTCCCTTACGTACCGCCATTGGGAACTTTGGCTGATACTTTGAAAGCGATGGGGCCTTTGTTGACAGGACCTTGGGGCCCGATTGGATACTTTGGGGCTGCACTGAGCGTTTGGCTGAGCGTAGCCTTGGGTACCTTTTGATTTACCTTGGATTGATTCGCTGACTTTGGAGGGTTTGGTTATGGGGTATTTGGATCTTGCTCGGTCTCGGTATTCTTGTCGTGAATTTGAGGCTCGGGCTGTTGAGCAGGCTGTGGTGGATGCCATTGTTGAGGCTGGGCGTATTGCTCCTTCTGCTTGTAATAATCATCCAACCCGTGTGATGGTGTTGGATACGCCTGAGCTTCTGGAGAAGGCAGCTGCTTGTCAGCCTCGGTTTGCTCGTGATGGGTCCATCTTTGGCGCTCCGCTTGTCTTCCTTATTTGCAGCGTTACCGATGATGCTTGGGTGCGCCCGTATGACCAGATGAATTCCAGTGAAATCGATACGTCCATCGTGTGTGATCAGATGATGATGGAGGCCGAGGAGCAGGGTCTGGGAACGTGCTGGGTATGCCATTTTAAGCCCGAGCTAGCCCGTGAGCAGTTCAACCTGCCCGAAGGCGTCTATCCCTATCACATGCTCGTCTGCGGCTATCCTGCCGACCACATCGCCGACCCCGAGCATCGCGAGGCCCGTACCATTCCCCTCTCCGACTTCCTCCTCAAATAGGGTTTAGTACATGCCCTAAAACCTACCTTTTACCACGCGCCCTTCGCCGAGCTCTGCCCTATCGCGCGCAGAGCTCGGCTATTTCGCGCTAAGGGCGCACGCGCCTCCCCATTGGAATGCAAATGGAACAGCTTTCACGAATACATGGCCGAGCCGTGGGCGACTAGCCCGGCCACCATTATTCCTCGATAAAAGCCGGCACGCGATTAGTCCTGCGCATCTTGAAATCGCCAATCTTGTGAGAGACATAGAGAATGCCGTCCATCCCATCTCGCGATGCATATGACAGGTGAACAGAACCGCAATCCGCTCCATCATTGTCGATAAGATCAAACGAATTCGGATCGCTTGTTGCAGCCAAACGACCACTCATACAAGAGCCATCGTCATTACAGATTTGCCATTCCATATCTTCGCCCGTAAGAATCGCCATAGACGGCCTGATTGCATCATCGCTGGCATACATCCCGTCTATGCCAAACCCATTTTCAGCGCCATCAATGAACGACTGCTCGGACCTATACGTCGCAAACGATGCACATAGCGCCATTGCGAGACCAACTGCAAGAACAACAATTACAATCTTTACGTAGCTCTTGGCCATCATGCCATCCCTCTTTTCGCTTGCCTAAGGAAATGCGGAAGAAGCTGTTCGTCGCGGCTTGTTTGCACACCTTTCTGCCCCGGTTCGGTTACTTAGGTTACTTGAGAGATCCTATATATGATTTTATCCGTATACGTAATATGAATTTTGGACATATCGAAATTGGTCAATAATTGTGAGAGCTTTCGCCTTCAGTGAATGTATTGGCTTGTCTCTCATGCAAATTAAGTCCCTGGCAGGCGTTCAGAAGAGCACGATATTCTTAATTTGATAAATGGTAGGAATTAAGGCATGTCCCAAAAATCTAATAAAAAGGAGCCCGCAGGTGCGAGCTCCTCTTAAGGGCACTAGATTGTAGCTCTGGAGCTAGTCCAGGTCGTCGGCAGCAAAGTTGTCGATCGGAGCGAAGGGGTCAGCCACGGGAACAACCGGATCAGCGACAGGCAGCGGCTCGGCGGCGGGAACGGTCACCGCAGGAGAAGCGGCAGAACCGACCGGCGTGGAGGCCATAAGGTCGGACGGGAAGGAATTCTGCGCATCGTCCATGAAGTGCTGGATGAGCTTGAGGTACTCGGCTTTGAACTCCTCACGGGAAGCCTTCAGACGGTCGATCTCCTCGAGCTCGGCCTGCTTCTCGGTCAGGGCCTGACGGATGACCTCGCGGGCCTTGGCGTCGGCTTCGTTGCGGATACGCTCAGCGTTCTCGTTAGCGTCGTTGACGATGCCCTCGGCGGGCTGCTGGGCAGCGATCAGCGCAGCGGAGATCTGACGCTCCTGGGCAGAGAAGTCGGGTGCGGGAGCGGCCACAGGAGCGGCGGGAACGGCCTGAGCGGCAGCGTCCTGAGCCTGGGCAAGTTGAGCCTGCGTGTCAGCAAGCTGCTGCTCGGTGGCAGTCAGACGACCCTTAAGATCGACAATCTTGGCAAGCATAGCGTCAACCTCAGAGGACAGCGTCTCCAAAAAGACGTCGACCTCGGCGGGATCATAGCCGCGCTTGGCCTCAGAGAAAGTCTGAGCCTGGATGTCAGCAGGGGTAATAGCCATAACAAGTTCTCCTTTTTCATCGCCTCGGCGCCGGGCGCCCGACGTAAGTTACTGAGCCAGTACTATTCGAGTATACCTATAAGAAGCTGCAGAATCAGCCTCTGCACCAACTGCAACGCAATAATTGCAACGACCGGCGAAAAATCAACGCCGCCCATCGGCGGAATAAACCGACGAAACAGGTTGAGCCACGGACCGCAGACGCTATCGAGCACAGCGGCGATATCCTGCAGCAGGCCGCCCTGCTTCATGGGAATCCACGTCATAAAGCAATAGACCACGATGAGCGTGGAGTAGAAGTTGAACAGCGTGTTGACCAGCTGGACAATGGTGTAGATGTTGATGAGAATCTCCTCGTCTTGGGTTTACTTAAGGTAGCCGTCGGCGCGCAGCTTCTTGAGGTCCGAATCCTTGACCTCGCAGCCGGCGGGCAGCACCATAAACACGCGATCGCCCACCTCTTTGACCGTAGCGCCCAGGCCGCAGGCAAAGCCATAGCTAAAGTCCAGGACACGCTTGGCGACCTCGGTGCGAACTCCAACAAAAATCAGCGCAACGGGCTGCTTGGTGCGCACACGGCGGACAACGGTCTCGACATCGTCATAGCTCTCGGGACGCAGAACATAGGCAGGCAGCTGCGGCGTGGCGTTGATGATGTTGCTCGCATAGGCCGAAGCGTCGCTCGGCGCAGGAGCGGGCGCAGGTGCCGCGGCGCGAGCGCGAGCGCTCTCGGCATAGCTCGACGGCGTGTCGTAAGCGCCGGGACGATAGCCGCCCGCGACACTATCCTGAGAACGCGACGGCGGATTGTACGTCGTTGCATGACGGGAGTCGTCGCCGACCAGCTGGCCGGAGCGCGTGTACACCGCGACAGACTCGGCCTCACCGCGGCGCGTCTGACCCAGCAGGCCGTTGCTCGGCTCGTCCTGGGTATAGAAGCCCTCACCCGAGGCACCGCTGTAGCCGTTGTTCTGATAGCCATCGTCGTAGCCGTCATCGTAGCCGTAGTCGTCATCCTGGCCATAGCCCTGGTCGTAACCCTGCTGGCCGCCAAGGTGCATCTTATTTTTAATCTCGTCAAGGAAGCCCATGGTTGTGTCCTCTCACGGTTTAGTGCAGGCGCTCTGTAGACCAGTGCGCACTTCAGAGCCCTATTTTACTGCAAACTCCGGGCTAAATACTACCCTGCCCAGGCGAACGAGCGTAGAGCCCTCTTCAAGGGCAGGCTCAAAATCCTCGCTCATGCCACAAGAAAGCTCGGGCAGGCTCAGATCGGGATGCGCCGCCTCCAGCTCATCCCTCAGCTCTCGCAGCCCGGCGAAGGTGCGACGCGCCACATCCTTGTTCCCCCGAGGGGCCATGGTCATAAGGCCCTGCACACAAATTCCCTCAAGCTCCGCAAGCTCGCCGGCAGCGCCACGAATCTCATCGGGCGAAAAGCCGCCCTTAGACTCCTCGCCGCTCACGTTGACCTCGATCAGCACCTGCTGGGGGGCGGCGAGCTCGCCCGCTTCGATCTTGCGAATGGCACGGCTCGAGATCGCCTGCGCCAAATGAAGCGACCCCACCGAATGAATCAGCTCGGCCGAGCCCAACACCGCGTTAATCTTATTGGTCTGAAGGTTGCCAATCATGTCGAAGCGCACCTCGGGCAGTTCCGGATGCTCCGCCAGGCCCGTGAGCTTGCGGACGAGCTCTTGCGGGCGGTTCTCGGCAAAATGGCGATACCCCACCTGGATGGCCGCGATGGTCTCATTGACGCCGACGGTCTTGGATACGGCAATCAGACGCGCGGCATCGTGGGGCCTCCCAGCGCGATCGAGCGCCGCATAAAAACGCTCGAGTATCTGCTCGCGGCGAGCGCGCATTACATCCAAATAGTTATCCATTGCCAATCGCCTCCGCTAACAGCACAACAAGTAGTCCCATGCTAGCGCAAGAGCGCGGCCCCGCATCCGCAAGGCCGCGCTCCCTCAGGTATTTACAATCTCTCAACGAACGGGGCTACCTACTCCTCGTCGTCCTCACCATCATCCTCGTCCTCAAGATGATCCAACAGGTAGCGAAGACCCTCGCTCACCTCGTTAGCGGGCACCTTGGCAACAAAGCGCGCATCGACGGCAGGCCTCATGATGACGCCCTCGCCCGAAGGCACGCGCATGCTCTCGAGCTCATCCTCGTCCGTGCGCGCGATATCGCCGGCAGTCATACGCTGTCCGGTCAAAAGGAAGGTTAGACGGCAGGCGGCATCAATGGAAATCGAGGCGATGCGATCGAGGTAGCGCGAGACCATGATGGCGCGGCGCAGGTCGTCATAGTTGCTGTCGTCGTCCATAAAATCGCCTGTGTCCATGCGGTTAAAGGTACGGAAGAACTTCTCGTACGCCGCATGCACCGGCTCATCCTCAACGGCCAGGTTGCAGATGATGGACATTTCGTTGGTGACGAGCGCGGACAGCGACGAGCCCAGCACCTGGTACACGGCCTCGGCCTCGGCCTCAACCGTGCCGACGAGCTCCTGAGGCAGCGAGATGTCGGCCTTGACCATGTGACGCGTGGCGCGGCAGATCTGGCGAACCTTATCGGTCATGCGCTGCAGGTTAAAGTCGACGTAGATAATCGTCTGCAGCAAACGGAAGTCGGAGGCGACCGGCGACTGCGTAGCAATCAGGTTGTAGCACACGGCCTCCAAGTTGGCGCAGCGAGCATCAATCGAAAGCGTGCGCTTCTTGGTCTTAGTGGCGAGCTTGCGGTCGTCGGTCACATAGGCCTTCACGGCGTCGTGAAGGGCAAGATCGACGGCCTCGTAGATACTCAGCATCTCGTGACGGGCCTCGATGAGCTGACGGGAAAACAGTTTGCGCATGGTTCACTCCAATCAGTTGGGTGCGGTCATGCCGCCCGCACAGTGAATACGCACCGGACCAGGTCCGATCGGCTTGGGACTAGTCGCACCGATCAGCCAAAGCGGCCGGTGATATAGTCTTCCGTCCGCGAGTCCACCGGACTGGTGAAGATCGCGTCGGTTTGACCATACTCGATGAGCGTGGCGGGCTCGCCGGCAAATTCCTGCAAGAAAAATGCGGTGTAGTCGCTAATGCGAGCGGCCTGCTGCATAGAATGCGTGACGATGATGATTGTCATCTCGGGCGCCAGCTCGGCCATCAGATCCTCGACCTTAGAGACGGACGTGGGGTCGATGGCGGAGCAGGGCTCGTCCATCAGGAGGACATCGGGCTGCACCGCAAGCACGCGCGCGATGCACAGACGCTGCTGCTGACCGCCCGAGAGCGCCAAACCATCCTTGTTGAGCTGATTGGATACCTCTTTCCAGAGGTTGGCGCGCTTGAGCGATTCTTCCACGATGTCGTCGAGGTCGCTTTTGCTAGTCACGCCCTGCAGACGAGGGCCAAAAGCGACATTCTCGTAGATGGATTTGGGAAACGGGTTGGGCTGCTGAAAAATCATGCCCACGCGACGGCGAAGGTCGACCGGGTCGACGCCCTCGGCATAGATATCGTTGCCGTCGAGCGTCATGGTGCCCTCGACGCGCGTACCCTCGATCAGGTCATTCATGCGGTTGATGCAGCGCAAAAACGTCGACTTTCCGCAACCCGAAGGGCCAATGAAGGAGGTGATGGCGTTTTTGGCGATGTTGAGGTCGAGCCCCGTCAGCGCATGAAAGTCACCGTACCAAAAGTTGAAATCCTTGGCCGTGATGGCCGCTTGCTCCAGCGTGGGAGCGGACTGATAGACGGACATGGGACTCCTTAACTAGCGGCGTTTGCGCGACAGATAACGCGCAAACAGGTTGAAGGCCAGAATAATCGCCATCAGCAAAAGCGCAGTGCCGTAGGCTGCGTTCATGTTGATGCCGTCATTGGCTAGCAAATAGAGGTGAACGGTCATGGGACGACCGGAATCGAGCGGAGAGATAGGCAGGTTGATGGCCTGACCCATGGTGTAGAGCACCACGGCGGTCTCGCCGATGGCGCGGCCGATGGCAAGGACGATGCCGGTGGCGATGCGGCCAAAGGCCGAAGGAAGCACGATCTTGGAGACAACCTGCCACTTGGTGGCGCCCAGGCCATATGCGCCCCAACGGATATAGCGCGGAACGGCGCGGATTGCCTCCTCGGTGGTGCGCATGACGATGGGCAGCATCAGAAGCGCCAGCGCCAGGGCGGCCGAGACCATCGAAAGACCCAAACCCATAGCCTCAACAAACAAGGCATAACCAAAGAGGCCCATAACGATGGAGGGCACCGAGGCCAAAGCGTCAGCAGCGTAGCGAATGAGCTCGACGACCTTGCCCTGCTTGGCGTACTCGGCCAGATAGACCGCAGCCAAGACGGCAACCGGCGTGCAGATGAGCATGGCGAGCGCCGTCACGTAGATGGTCGAGACAATCGTGGGCCAGATGCCACCCTCGGCGTTTACGCCCTGCGGCCAGCCAAAGATAAAGTCGAGCGAGATATGTGGCAGGCCGTTGATGACCACGTAGGCGATGATAGCGACCAGCACCAGCGTGGTGATGTAGGCAGCGGCACGAAACACGCCAAGCATGATCTTGTTGGACAGGTCCTTGTTGATGCGGCCCTTCTTGCCGTGGGAAAGGGCACGCTTGATGCGCTCGCGCGACGAGGTCGTATCGACCGTCGCATCAACGGAATCGGACATAGCCTACCCCCTCTTCTTCTTGGAAATCAGACGGACGATGCCCACCAGCGTGGCGGAGATGATAAACAGGACCACGCCCATGCCAAACAGAGCCGAGCGGTGCAAGCCCGAGGAATAGCTCATGTCGAGCGCGATCTGGCTCGTGAGCGTCGAGATGGGGCTCGCAATACTATCCGGAATGACCGGGGCGTTGCCCACGACCATGAGCACCGCCATGGTCTCGCCGATGGCACGTCCCATGCCCAGGACAATTGCATCGACAATGCCCAGCTTGGCTGCAGGCAACACGACCTTGTAGATGGTCTGCCACTTGGTGGCACCCATGGCATAGGACGCCTCGCGAATGCCCATGGGAATGGAATTGAGGGCATCGATGGTAAGCGTCGTGATGGTGGGAACGATCATGATGGCAAGCACAAACCAAGCCGTCAGCGCGCCAAAGCCAAGGCCACCGGTCAGCTGTGCGATAAACGGGCGGATAATGACCATGCCAAAGAAGCCGTAGATGATGGAGGGTATGCCCGCCAGCAGGTCAACGGCGGGGCTGATGAGCTTGCGCACGCGCTTGCTGGCGATCTCGACCAGATACACGGCCGTGCCCACACCCAGGGGCACACCCATGGCGAGCGCACCGACCGTCACCAGACCAGAGCCCGCCAGCAGCGACATGATGCCGTAGTGACCCTCAGAGGGCGCCCACCTAAAACTAAGGAAGTCAACCAGACCGATGTCGGTAAAGACCGGCAGCGCCGAGTACGTGGTAAAGACAAAAATCAGGATGACGGTGACGACCGCCAAGAACGCGCAGGCAAAGAAGATCCACTGCAGCGCCTTCTCCTTAAGATAGGTGCTGCGCGATACCAACGCCAACTCACGCTTTTTGGGCGCCCGAGTCTCCTGCTCAATCTGGGGGGTTTCCTGTGCTTCCACGCTACTCACTCCCCTTTCCGTCGTTGGTGACGGGAATAAAGCCCGCCTCGCGAATCTGCTTGTCCATCTTCTCGGACGTTACATAGTCAATGTAGTCCTGTGCCTGCTGCGAAGGCGTGCCCTTCACAAAGAAGTAAAGGTCGCGCGAGATGGGATAGCCGCCACTTGCAACCGTCTTCTCGGATGCCTCGACATGGTTGACCGAAACGGCCTTAACCGAGGTCGTGGCGTTGAGGCTCTCGACAAAACCCAGCGAGATGTAGCCAATGGCGCCACGCGAGCGGGACACGACATCGCGCACCTGGCCCGTACCCGAAAGAACGGCCGAGCGACGATCGAACGGCGTGCCGTCCATCACGATGCTGCGGAAGGCCTCGCGCGTACCGGAAGCCTCGTCGCGGTTAATAACTTGAATCTTCAGGTCCTCTCCGCCGACTTCTTTCCAGTTGGTGATCTTGCCAGCGTAAATATCGCGGAGCTGCTCAGTCGAGAGGTTGTCGACCGGGTTGTCGTCGTTCACGATGACTGCGATGCCGTCGTGCGCGATTACGATCGGGGTCAGGCCCAAATCCTGCTCGTCGGCATTGAGGCCACGAGAGGAGCTGGCGATGTCGGCCGTGCCGTTGCTGACGGCCTCGATACCCGCAGAGGAGCCAAGGCCGGAGACGAGCACGTCAATGCCGGTCTCTTCCTTAAAGCCCTCGGCTGCAATCTCGGCAATGGGAAGGCAGGTGGTCGAGCCGGCAACGGTAATAGAAGATGTGGAAGATCCCGAAGAGCAAGCACACAGCGTGAGCGTAAGCACTGCCGCGCTCAGGACCGATGCGATCCTTCTCATAGCATCACACCGATCGCGGCATGGCGCCCACAGGTGCCACCCTCGTTGCGGTAGGAGTAAAAGCGGTCGTTCTGACGCACGGTGGAGAGCTGCGTGTCTACGATATTGTCCGTATCGACGCCAGCGTCCAGCAGCGCCTCGCGAATTGCGGCAGAAAGGTCGAGCATGCGAGAGGCTCTCGCATCAATGCAGGAAAACTCGGCGGCAAAGCGATCCATGAGCTCCTGGGATACCTCGTATTCGTCACCCAAGATATGAGGGCCAATATAGGCGGAGACGTCACTCGCGTCGCAGCCAGCGGCATCGCAAAGCGCCTGGCACGCCTTGACGGAAATGCGCGCAATCGTGCCCTTCCAGCCAGAATGAACCACG
>CALKBB010000250.1 GCA_937989795.1 uncultured Collinsella sp.
GCGGCGCTGATGGATGAGCATGGCGGCGCGCACGCCCGGATAGGCCGAAACCTTGGACACGTTGGCGTCGACCTCCGGGGTGCGGATGGCAGCCGAAGCGTCCTGGCCGTCGATGGTCAGGCGCGTGTCCTCGCCGGTGCCGTTGGTAAAACGAATCTCGATCTGCTCGGCGAGGGCGTCGATGGCCGCCTCGTCGTCCAGATCGATGCCGCGGTCGAGCGCGGCGAAGGTGACGGCGCGATACATGGCGCCCGTGTCGAGCTTGTTAAAGCCCAGCTGGCGGGCGATCTCCTTGGCGATGGTGGACTTGCCGGAACCGGCGGGGCCGTCGATGGCGACGATCATGCAATGCTTCCTTTCGGTGGTTGACGTGCTGGGATGGGACGCGGGCGTTGATGCGCGGCGGGTTGCCTGGCCCGTGTAGCGCTCGCGGTAGGTGTTGCGCTTGGGTGCTGAGCCATGGCTGCCGTGGTGACGCGTGCGGCTGGCAGGCGTGTCTTGGGGCTTGCCGCCGTTGCGCTTGGAGCTCGCCTGCTTGGGCGGGATGCCGCCGGCCTTGAGGATCTGCACCTCGCGGTCGGTGAGCTTGCGCCACGAGCCCTTGGCCACGTCCTTGAGCTCCAGGCCGGCAAAGTTGCAGCGGTGCAGGCGGATCACCGGGTGGTGGATCTTGCTCAGCATGCGCTTGACCTGGTTCTTGCGGCCTTCGCGGATGATGACCTCCACGGCGGTGGTACCGGGCTTCACACCCTGCGGGGCCACGGCTTCAGCCTCGCGCGCGTTGATGATGCGACAGATTGCCGGCTGGCACGGGCCGTCGTCGAGCTCGATGCCGCGGCGGAGTGGTTCCAGATCGCGGTCGGTCAGCTGCCCGTCCACGAGTACCTGGTAAGTTTTATAGACATGCTTGCTGGGGTGCAGCAGGTCCTGTGACAGGTCGCCGTCGGTGGTAAAGAGCAAAAGGCCCGTGGTGTCACGGTCCAGGCGACCCACCGGGAAGAGTCCCGGAAAGCGGTCGCGGGGGACCAGGTCGGCCACGCAAGGGCGCTCCTGCGGGTCGCTCATGGTGGTGAGGTAGCCGGTCGGCTTGTAGAGCATCAAGTACACGGCGCCCTGGTTGAGTTTGACGGGCATGCCGTCGACCTCAATGTGATCGTGGTCGACATCGACCTTGGTGCCCAGTTCGGTCGCGACCTCGCCGTTAACAGTCACGCGGCCTGCGGTCATCAGGTCCTCCGAGCCGCGGCGGCTCGCCACGCCCGCGCGTGCCAAAAAGCGCTGCAGGCGCATGGTGTGCGGATAGACGGGCTGGGCGTCGGTTGCGGGTGCTTCGTTGCCCACGGCGCGCGTCTCACCTACTTCGTTAGTCCTCGTCATGCAAATCCTCCGAGGTTTCGTCGACGACCAGGGTTTCCAAATCCTCGACTGCCTCAACATCTTCAACATCGATATCGATCAGTTCGCGCTCTTCGTCCAGGTCCTCGGCCTGCTCCTCGAGCGTGGACTGAATGCTGCGGCCGCTCAGGCGCTCGCGGATAAACTGACGCGACTGCTCGTCGGGGGCAAACTGCTCCAGATCGGGCAGGTCGCGGGTGGAGCGCAGGCCGAACTTTTCCAAGAAGGCGTTGGTCGTGCCGTAGATGATGGCCTGACCGCGCTGGGGGTCGCGGCCGAGCTCGCGCACCAGGCCCTTGTCCACGAGCGACGCGATGACGCCGTCGGAGTTGACGCCGCGGATGCCCTTGACCACCTCGCGCGTGACGGGCTGGTGGTAGGCGATGACGGCCAGAGTCTCGAGCGCCGCCTGCGACAGCTTTTGCGTGTCCCAGCTCAGCACATAGGCCTCGACCACGTCGTGATAGGCGGGGTGCGTAAACAGGCGCCAGCCACCGGCGACCTCGCGCAGCTGAAAGCCGCGATTGGCCTCCTCGTACTCAACTTTGAGCTCGGCCAAAAGCGACGCGCACTCGCCGGGGGCGATATCCAGCGCACCTGCCAGCGCGGGTGCGCTCACGGGGTCGCTCGACACCAGCAGCAGTGCCTCGAGGGCGCCTTTGAGGCTGTTTGCCTCTAGCGTGGAAAGGGTTGACATGGTTGCCGCTCCTATTCGGTGAGCTCGGGGCCCTTGCCGGGCACGTATGCCTCGGCGCCCTCGACGCGGTTGATTTGAATAGTTCCAAAGATCTCGTCTTGGCTCAGTGTGAGCGAGCCGCGCTTGGCGAGCTCCAGCATGGCCAGGAAAGTAACGACGAGCTGCTCGGTAGTGGCATCGCCGTCCAGCAACTCGCGGAAGGTGCAGGTTTGGTGCGCCATGGTAAAGCGGTCGACCGAGGCCACCGTCAGGTCGAGCGGCACGCGATGCGGTGCCACGTGCTCGGCCTCCAGCAGGAAGGTCTGGCGCTTACCGTCCAAGTCGGCGCAGATGACGGCGAGACCGCGCAGGGTGATGCCGGCCAGGTAGTCGGGCATAAGGCCCAGGAACTCGGGGTCGGGGCCGGCCACACGCGGATGCATGCGGCTTTCGACCTGCATGCGCGCGCCAAGGGCCGCCGCCGCGCCCTTAAACTGCTTGTAGGCAATCAGGCGCTGGATCAGGACCTCGCGCAGGGCGTCGCCGTCGAGCGTGCTGAGTTCCTCGAGGTCTTCGTCGAACTCGTCATCGTCGTCACCGACTTTGCGCGGTGCCTCCTGCGGTACCAGAGAGGCGGCTTTGATGTCCAAAAGGGTTGCCGCGA
>CALKBB010000251.1 GCA_937989795.1 uncultured Collinsella sp.
GCCGAGGGCGTTTATCTGGCGGCGCAGCTCGCCGATGAGCGTCATGGTGTCGTGCATGAGCGAAAGCGGGGTCTCGGTCGTATCCGCGACCACGGCGGCACCGGCGACAGCGCCCACATGGTCCAGCACGGTGACGGACTTGGCGGCGCAAAAATCGACAAAGCGCTTGTAGCCGGCACACTTGACCATGCGCTCAGCGGTCTTGCGGGCGGCGGGGTCGATGTCTACGGCCACGATGCGTGCCTGGCGCTCACGTGCTGCCGCCTCGCGCTCGCGTGCCTCGGCAAGCAACTGCTCCCACAGAGCGGCGTCGTGCAGCTGCCAGCCCTCAAAACCCCAGCGCTCGCGTGCAGCGCCCGGGGCGCGGTCGGTCAGAATGTTCACGGCCTCCAACAGCAGACCGCCACCGGCGCACGAGGCGTCGACCAGCGTGGGCAGGGCTTCGTTCTCGTAATCGTCGGCCGTCAGCTCGCGCTCGCACAGTGCAGTCCAGCCGACCTGCGCCAGCACTAGGGCAGCGTAGTCGGGGCGCAGCACGTGTGTGCCCTCGCCGGCGCGGGTCGCGGCAGGCGGCAGGCGTTTGAACAGCGGGTCGCCCGAAAGGTCCAGGCCTATGCTCGCGCGGCGCTGACGCAGCGAAAGCAGCAGGTGAACGTCGGGGTCGGCGGCATCGACATCGGCGCGACGGCCCGTGGTCTCGGCCAGGCGGTCGCACAGCGCGTCTTTGGCGCGCAGGGCAGAGAAGTGCGTGTTGCGCAGCTGCTCGGTCACGCCGCGGGCGGTAATGGCGATGGTGGCGCCGGGGCGGATGATGGTCTCCCAAGCGATGTCGTAAACGCCGTCGGCATCCTGCGCCTCAAAGCGCCCAAGCACCACAAACACGCGGCTCGCCAAGCGTGACCACAGACAGGCGCGGTAGCCTTCTTCAAGCTCGCCCTCAAACGTGGCGCGGCCCTTCAGGCGGCGGACATGCGAAAGCCCGAGGCGTTTAAGCTCATCGGCGAGTGCGGACTCAAAGCCCTCGGGGCAGCTTGCGTAAAATTCCATGGGTGACCTCTCTGGTTGCGTCGCTCCATTATATGATGGATACTTCGTTTACTCTCGCCCCCGAAAGGAACCCATATGATTGATGCGTGCCCCGATTCCGCCGTGCTCTTTTTTGACGTGGACGGCACGCTGACGTCGTTCGATCCCGACGATATGACCGATAAGGACTTTTCGGCGGTTCGCCCCTCGCAGATGGTCGTCGAGGCGTTTCATCGTCTGCGCGACGCGGGGCACAAGGCGTTTATCTGCACGGGTCGCCCCTTGTGGCTGATTGCCGATGGTCTGCGTGCTTTGGAGCCTGCGGGTGTCGTTGCCATGGCGGGAGCGACGCTCGAGGTCGAGGGCCGCGTGGTGCATGAGGACTGCTTTGACGAGGACGTTATTGAGGAGCTTGCGCGCCGTATGGCCGCGGCAGGGATTGAGGCCTTTTTCGAGACCAACGTGGCTACTTTTGCCCTGGAACCCGCGGGTGTTGAGCAGTCGTCTCTGATCGGCACTTCTGTGGTGCACAGCACCGAGGAAATGCGCGTCGACGGCAGTCTGCGCGTGGGCAAGGTATGCCTCAGTGTGCCCAGTTTGGCTCGCGTGGCCAACGATGACGGCTTTATCGATCGCGAGTTTGAGCTGTGCAACACCGGTGGCCAGAATCGCGAGCTGAGCCCCAAGGGCATTGACAAGGGCGTGGGCGTGGCGCGAGCGCTGGAATACCTGGGTCGCACCGGCAACGCGCGCACCTTTGGCTTTGGCGATTCCGGCAACGATCTGGGTATGCTCGCCGCTGTCGAGACGGCCGTGGCCATGGGCAACGCTATGCCCGAGGTCAAGGCGCTCGCCGACTACGTGACTGATGATGTCGCACACGACGGCACCGTCACAGCGATGCAGCATTTCGGCCTCATCTAATGAATCCCACGTTCTGACGTTTGCTCAAACTGCGACTCTTTGCTTTTGCATGCTCAATCGATTTATCAATCCAAACACTGAGGTGTTTATACCGTTCGCCGAGAAGATAAAAAAACCGCAGCTCACGCCTTGATAAACGTAGGTAAAGTGTTTAGCAGTTTAACGCCCATGTGCAAGCGAAAGGAATCAGGCAGATGGCAATCAAGGTGTTCGCTGACGGTGCAAACCTCGAGGGCATGCTCGACATGTACGAGAACGGCAACGTTCAGGGTTTCACGACCAACCCGTCCCTTATGAAGAAGGGCGGCGTGACGGATTACCGCGCGTTTGCCAAGGAGGTCCTGGCCCACATCACCGATGTGTCCGTCTCGTTTGAGGTCTTTGCCGACGACGTCGAGACCATGGAGGTCGAGGCGCGCGAGATCGCTACCTGGGCCGAGAACGTCTACGTCAAGATTCCGTGCGTGACCACCAAGGGCGAGTCCACCGCCGAGCTGGTGCGCAAGCTTTCGGCCGACGGCATCAAGGTCAACGTCACCACCATCTTTACGCCTACGCAGGTTGATGAGATGGTCGAGGCCGTCGACGCCGAGACGCCGTCCATCATCTCGCTCTTTGCCGGCCGCATCGCCGATACCGGCGTCGACCCCATTCCGTTTATGACGGAGTCGGTCAAGAAGGCCGCCGCAAAGCCCAACTGCGAGGTCCTGTGGGCGTCCACGCGCGAGCTCATCAACATTTACCAGGCCGAGGCCTGCGGTTGCCAGATCATTACGGTGCCCAACAGCATCCTGGCCAAGCGCAAGAACATTGGTCGCGACCCGTACGAGGTCTCGCTCGACACCGTGCGCGGCTTTGCCAAGGATATCGCGGCGCTCGGTTTCCATATCCTGCCGTAGCGCGAACACCGACTGTACCGTGGGCTGTTCGCTCCGGCCTTTCCTTTCCCTATCGCTCACGCGCTCCGCGAGGGTCGCGCTAGGCAAAGGAAAGGCCGGGGCTGCCGGTACGAGCTTGCCAGCAAGTTGGCGCTTGGCTTCCATATCCTGCCGTGGGCAAAGGTACCCCCGCCTGCGCCGTGCAAAATTGAGAGTATTCAGCAAGGTAAAGGTCTTTATCAGTTGACCGAAGCATGGAACGGCCCCCGTTTTGGCTCTGACGACGCTAAAACGGGGGCTGTTTTTTTTGCTTTTTCGTCTCTGAGGGGCATCCGGAACGGTGGAATTTGCAGAATACTCGCGATTTTGCACATCGCTACAGGGGGTACCTTTGCTTTGGCGGTTTACTTGCCCTGTACCATGGTGAGGGAAATCTTTTTGCGGTCGCGATCGACCTTCTCGACCCACACCTTGACCGTGTCACCGACGCGCACCACGTCGCTCGGGTGCTTGACAAAGCGGTTGGCCAGCTTGGAGATATGCACGAGGCCGTCCTGGTGCACGCCCACGTCGACGAACGCGCCAAAGTCGACGACGTTGCGCACCGTGCCCTTGAGCTCCATGCCCGGCTCCAGGTCGTCGATAGAAAGTGCCGAGCGGCTAAAGACCACCTCGGGCGCGTCGTCGCGCGGGTCGCGACCGGGCTTCTTGAGCTCGTTGACGATATCGATGAGCGTCAGGGTGCCGCAGTCCAGGTCGCTTGCCAGCGTCGAGATGCTGCCCAGACGGCGCTCGATGTCGGGCACGCCGCCGCGGCTGAGCTCGCTGGCTTTAACGCCTGCGCGCTCCAGGACGGACGTGGCCACCTCGTAGCTCTCGGGGTGGACACTTGTCGCGTCGAGTGGGTTCTTGCCGCCGCTGATGCGCAGGAAGCCCGCGGCGTTGAGATATGCCTTGGGTCCCAACTTGGGGACCTTCTTGAGCTGGCGGCGATCGGTGAAGGCGCCGTGTTCCTCGCGGTAGGCCACGATGTTTTTGGCAACGCTCGGCGTGATGCCCGATACGTATCCCAGCAGGCTTGCGCTCGCGGTGTTTACGTCGACGCCCACGCGGTTGACGACGTCCTCCACCACATGTCCCAGGGTGCGCGAAAGCTCTGCCTGGTCAAGGTCGTGCTGGTACTGGCCCACACCGATGGACTGGGGCGGAATCTTGACGAGCTCTGCCAACGGATCCTGCAGGCGGCGGCCCAGGCTCATGGCGCCACGCACGGTGACGTCCAGATCGGGATACTCCTGGCTGGCGAGCTCGGAGGCGGAGTACACCGATGCGCCGGCCTCGTTGACGATGGTGTATCGTAGCCCGGGCGCCTGCTCGGCAATGAACTCCGAGACGACTTCCTCGGTCTCACGGCTGGCGGTGCCGTTGCCGATGACGATAGTGTTGACGCCGTCCTTCTTGACGAGGCGGGCGAGTTCGCGCTTGGTGCCGGCGACGTCGTGGCGCGGCTTGGTGGGATAGACCACGCCGTGGTCGAGCAGCTTGCCGGTCTCGTCCATGACGGCGATCTTGCAGCCGGTGCGATAGCCCGGATCGAGCGCGAGCACGCGGGCGCCGCGCACGGGGCGCGCCGAGAGCAGGCCCTCGAGATTCTTGGCAAAGACGTTGATGGCCTCGGTCTGGGCGCGAACGGTGAGTTTGGCGCGGGCCTCGCGCTCCAGCGAGGGGGCCATGAGGCGCTTGTAGCCGTCGGCGATGGCGGCATCGAAGATGGGGGCAAACACGCCCTGACGGCGGGGCCAACGGCTTCCGAGGCGTGCGGTGGCGGCGGCGCCGTCGACGTTCACGCGCACGCGGAGCTTGCCCTCGCGCTCACCGCGATCGATAGCCAACACGCGGTGGTTGGGTATACGGCGCAGCGGCTCGTCATAGCTGTAGTACGGCTCGTAGGGGGTCTTCTCGGCGGGGTCGGTGGCTTCGACGACGATATCGGCGGTGTTTTGCGTAAAGGCGCGCAGGTCGGCGACGTTCTCGGGGTCCTCGGCTACCGTTTCGGCCACGATGTCGGCGGCACCGGCGAGCGCCTTTTCGGGCGTGTCGAAGCCGGCCTCATCATTGACGTATACCGCGGCGGCGTCGAGCGCGCTGCCCTTGGCCGAGGCTTGCATGATGATCATGTTGGCGAGCGGCTCCAGGCCGGCCTCGCGGGCCTTCTGCGCGCGGGTCATGCGCTTTTTGCGGTAGGGCTTGTAGAGGTCCTCGACGCGCTGGAGCTGCGTGGCCTCGCGAATCTGCTGCTCGAGTTCGGGCGTGAGTTTGCCCTGGGCATCGATAAGCAGGATGACGTCCTCTTTACGCTGCTCAAGATTGCGCAGGTAGGACAGGCGCTCGTCGAGGGCGCGCAGGGCGACGTCGTCCATGCCGCCCGTGGCCTCCTTGCGGTAGCGCGAGATAAAGGGAATGGTGTTGCCCTCGTCGATGAGCTTGACGGCCGCTTCGATGTTGGCGGCCTTAAGGTTGAGCTCGCAGGCGAGCTGGGCGATAAGATCCATGGGACTCCTTGCGTTTAAGGTGCGTTTGCAGCACAGGGCTACCAAGGATACCACCCGTCTCAAAAGACTGTTTTGGAGCCGCGCCACGAAAACGACCTATCTACTACGTTTGAACCGTATGGGTCGACCATGCCTGGTTTTACCGAAAATCGGCAAGCCGTCTACCTGCGGTTTTTATTTCGCGATATTTGGCATGGTTGAGGGCGATCGGTTAAACGTAGTAGATAGGCGCATTTCGTGGCGAACGAACCAAGCCAAGGTACAAAATAGCCCCCGTCCTAGAAAAATCATCGGCAAGGTAGCAAAATGCCCCGCGGGTAGGAGGCTGCTCGCGGGGCAAAGAAGAGGGGCTTATTTGCGGCGGTCCGAGGTGCTCGGCGTGGAGTTTTATCGTGGCCCACCCTAAGGCATTACAGCTCGACGAGCTGGCCGGTCTCGGCGGCCTCCTTGATGGCGTTGAGAAGTGTGAGCGTCTTGACGTTATCGGCGGGGGTCACGACGGGCTCAACCTCGCGGCGGACGACCTTCACAAAGTGCTTGAGCTGCATCTTGTGCGGTAGTGCCGGGTCGACGGCCGGAATCTCCATCTGCAGCGGCTTGTGCCAGTTGGAGGCGCCGTCGTAGGAGAACTGGTGCAGGCGGGGCAGCGACAGGGCGCCCTTAGTGCCGCCGATAAAGTAGGCGTCGGCGTCGAAGGGGCGGTACTGCGGGTCCTCGCGAGCGGTTGCCTCCCAGTTCCAGGGGCTGGCGGTGGCGTCGGAAATGGTCATGCTTGCGAGCGCGCCATCGGCAAAACGGACGTTGACCACGGCGGAGTCCTCGGTCTCAAAACCGCGGGCGGCGCTGGACTGCATACCCTGGACGGCAACGGGCTCGCCCAGCAGGTAGCGGAGCAGGTCGACGTCGTGCACCAGGTTGACCAGAATCGGGCCGGCACCCTTCTTGCGGCGCCATTCGACATCGAAGTACTCGTCATTCTTATAGATCATGTAGTGGAAGCTCGACACGGTGAGCTTGCCCAGCTCGCCGGACTCGATGATCTCCTTGGCCTTGTTGACGAAGGGGTTGTGGCGACGGTGCTGACCCACGAGCACGGGCACGCCGGCGGTCTCGGCCTCGGCAGCGAAGGCCTGGGCATCCTCCAGGTCGTTGGAGATCGGCTTTTCGACCAGCGGCACGATGTTGCGCTTTACAGCCTCGCGGGCAACGCCCAGGTGCAGGTCGTTGGGGGTGGCGATAATGACGGCCTCGGGCTTGACCTCGTCCATCATCTGGGCGGGATCGGTGTAAAACGGCACGCCGGCGGCCTCGGCCGTGGCGCGGGCGCCCTCAAAGGCGTCGGCGATGGCGACGAGCTCGGCCTCGGGCTCCTCGGTGACAAAGCGGATGTGGTTGCGGCCCATGGCGCCGGCGCCGATAACGGCAATGCGGACGGGGTTGAGCTCAGACATTTCGACTCCTTAATACTGGTGACCGGTGGAATGCGACAAAGGGGCTGTCCCTTTGTCGCATCGGTAAAACTAGGCGGACTTCTTCTTGCTGTCGGAGACCATCATGTAGACGGTGAGCACGACGGCGATGGCGGCGATCACAATGGCGCCGTAGAAGGACTGCTGGTAGGCGGCGCTGCCGGCCTCGGCGTGATACAGCACGGCGGTGATGGGCTGGCTGATCCAGGTGGAAGCGGCATAACCCAAAAACATGATGCCGTAGTTGACGCCGATGTTGCTGGTACCGAAGGCGCCGCCGGTGAGCGGCGGGTAGATGACGAGCAGAGCGCCAAAGCTAAAGCCGAGCAGAGCGAGCGCCACAAAGAACATGGCCTGCGTAAAGCTCATCGACATGATGACGAGCGCGACGATGGTGACGACAAGGCTGATGAGCAGCGACTTGTAGGCACCGAGCTTGTCGATGATCTGACCAAAGGACAGGCGACCGACCAGGTTGGCGCAGGTGTTGACGGAGACGACCACGCCGCCGAGGGCGACGGCCGCGGCGCTCGTGGGGTCGGCGAAGAGCTGGACGGCGGCGATGGAGGCAACCTTGCCCACGAGCAGGGTGCCCGCGGTGGCGGCAAAGGCGAAAGTGACGATGAGGACCCAGAAGCGCGGGGTCTTGACCATCTCGCCCGGGGTGAGGTCGCCGAAGGTGCCGGCGTGCGCGCCGCCCTTGGGGGCCTCGAAGCCCTCGGGCAGCCAACCGGCCTCGGGGGCCTTCAGGAACAGGGCGGAGGCGGCGATCATTACAAAGAAGATGACGCCGAGCGCCTTAAGGGCGCCAAAGATGCCCAGGCTCGGGATGAGCAACGAGGCGAGCACCGGGGAGAGCACGGCGGGGCCGGCGGTCGAAGCGGCCAGGGTGATGCCGGAGGCAAGGCCCTTTTTGTCGATGAACCACTTTTGACCGGTGGTGAGTGCAGGGTTGTAGCCCAGGCCGTTGCCGATGGCGGCGACGAGCGAGAACCACAGGTAGAACTGCCACGGCTCGGTGACGGTGCCGGACATAAACCAGCCCAGGCCGTAGCACACAGCGGCGGCGATCACGACGTTGCGCGGGCCGATCTTATCGGAGATGCGGCCGGCGAAGATGCCCGTCACGGCCATGATGGTCTGAAAGACCGGGAACGCCCAGGTAAGGGCGCTGGACCACTCGGGGTAGACGGCGAGCAGGTTCTTGCTCACGACGGAGTACAGCGCGATTGAGCTGATGAAGAACATGGTGACGCACGCGGCGGAAAGCACGACGGCGCGACCCTTGTTGGAGTTGGTGGAAGCCATTGGACTCTTTCTGATCGATACGGGGGAGGAGCGGGCGTATCCGCGGGCCTCCCTGTTAGGTTGGTTTACTGGTCAGTCGGCTTGGCGACGCCGGACTCATCGGACCAAAGCTCGACACCCTTGTTCTTGAGGTAGTTGTCGGCATAGGCGCGACGGCCGCCGGGCTTGGCGGTGAGGTCGCCCATCATATTGGAGAAGCCACCGTCGACTTTGATGGCGTCGCCGGTGGTAAAGTCCGAGCGCTTGGACGCCAGGAACATGACGGCGTTGGCGATATCGCTGACCTCGCCGATGCGGCGCGTGGCGATGAGGCGGCTGCGGCTCTTTTCGACCTCGGGGTCGGCGTAGAAGTTGGCCGACATCGGGGTCTTAACGAAGCAGGGCTCGACGCAGTTGGAGCGGACGCCGTAGGGGCCCCATTCGGCAGCCAGCATCTTGGACATCATGTTGACGCCCGCCTTGGTGGAGCTGTACACGCCCGAGAACGTCTCGGGGGAGTGGCTGGCAACGGTCGAGATGTGCACCAGGCGACCCTGGCCGGCCTTGATCATCTCGCGACCAAAGCGCTGCGAGGTGATGAAGTAACCGGTGAGGTTGACGTTGAGCACCTGCTCCCAGTCGCTCAGCGGCAGGTCCTCCATGGCGGCGAAGCGCAGGATGCCGGCGGTGTTGACAAGGACGTCGACGCGGCCGAAGTCGGCGATGGTGGCATCGACGGCGGCCTGAACCTCGGCCTCGTCGGTGGCGTTCATCTTGTAGCCCTCGGCGTGGATGCCAAACTCGGCGGCGAGGTCGGCGGCTGCGGCCTTGACCTTCTCCTCGTCCAGGTCGAGCAGGACGACGTTGGCGCCGTTGCGGGCGAACTCGCGGCAAATCTCGACGCCCATACCGCCGAGTGCACCGGTCACGGCGCAGACATCGCCCTCGAGCTTAAGCCAATTGCTCATAGGAACTTCCCTTCTTGTGCCTCCCGGTGGGTCGCTCCCATTAACCGACCCACGTGGTTTTCGCTGGTTATCGTATGCTTTGCATTTGCGCAGGTGAATTGCATATTTGTTAGAATGGCGTAAACCAATGGTTTATAGCTCGCAAGATGATGTGTCCTTATATTGAGTCTGTGACCTGCCAAAAAGACCCCCTTCGGCAGTGCATGGCCATACGTCTGGAAACGGGAGATTGACGTGTACGATCGACGACTTGACGCTATTTCGGCCGCCGCGGAGCTGGGAAGCTTCTCACGTGCGGCGGCAAAATTGCGCGTGTCGACCCCGGCGCTCGTCAAACAGGTGTCGGGTTTCGAGGCCGAGTTTGGCATCACGTTGTTCGAGCGCTCGCATTCGGGTGTTAAGGTGACGCCGGCGGGCGCTCTGCTGGTGGACGACGCGCGCTCGATCATGCGCCAGTCCGAGGACGCACTGCGTCGTGCCC
>CALKBB010000252.1 GCA_937989795.1 uncultured Collinsella sp.
CTACAAAGGAGCCGTGCTGGCCTCTGGCCTGTTTGCCGGTGTGGCAGGGCTGGCGACCGCCGTGTCGTTGCTTTTACCGCAGCAGTTTTACGGCTTTGGCTTTTTGTTGGGTGCGGCGGTGTTTTTTATCGTGGCGCTGCTGCGGCTCGATACCTATACCGCCAACTTGCCGTATCGTATCCTGAGTCAACAGCCCATGGTGGCGACCGACAGGACGGGTCGCTTTACACAACTGGGCCGCTTGCTCGACCGTGCCGAGCAGCGCTATGAGGAAGGCCGCCATAAGGGTGAACCGCATGGTTGGTTTGAGCGTACGGTGGTCCGTGTGTATCGCAACCATTGGGGAGGTTCTGATGACCGATAGGATGATGTCTCGCCGTCGCCTGATTGAGGCGGCTGCCGGTGCGCTGTTGCTTTCGGGCTGCTCGGTGCAGGAAGACTCCTCGACCAAAAAGGTCAAAAAGCAGGACAAGATTAAAAAGGCCGAGTCCTCGGACGGTACCAAGCACCTCCGCGACAAGGACGAGCTCTACGAGGTCTACGATGACTCGGGCGTTGTGACCATGTACCTGACGGTCTCGCGCGGCAACAGCTCCGAGAACACTGATCATAGCTGGGCCGAGATCAATACGTACTCGGTCTACGACTACGCCGACATGGGCGTGGTGCGCTACCAGGTTATGGGCCTTTTGCAGGCGGGCGACGAAGATGGCCCGGTGGCCGGCGAGGTTGGCTATGGCGAGGAAGCGCCCAATGCTACCGTGCAGGTGCGCGGCCAGACGTCGAGCGGTTATACGCAGAAGAATTACAAGGTAGAGCTCAAAAAGGGCAAGGGTACCTGGCGCCAACAGCGCGCGATTGCGCTTAACAAACACATGGGCGAGGGCATGCGTTTTCGCAACAAGATGGCCTACGACCTTATCCGCGGGATTCCCCAGATGATGGGCCTGCGCACGCAGTTTGTGCATTTGTGGGTTTGCGACCAGACCGAAAAGTCCAACGATACCTTTGAGGACTACGGCTTGTTTACGCAGGTGGAGCAGCTCAATAAAACGGCGCTTAAGGCGCACGGCTTGGATAAGAACGGGCATTTGTACAAGGTGAACAGCTTCGAATTCTATCGCTGCGAGGAAACTATTAATCTTGCCGACGATCCCGACTACAACCAGGCCACCTTTGAGGGCATGCTCGAGATTAAGGGCGACTCGGACCACACCAAGCTCATCGAGATGCTCGATGCGCTCAACGACGAATCGCAAAAGATCGATGACGTGCTCGACACCTACTTTGATACCGAGAATCTGGTCTATTGGTTGGCGTTTCAGATCCTGACGGGCAACTGCGATACGCAGAACCGTAACTGCTATCTGTACAGCCCGCTCAACTCAAATACCTGGTACTTTTTGGATTGGGATAACGACGGCATGTTGCGTAAGCTTGAGCTGAGCCTGAAGGGGTTCTCGGACTATGCGAGCTGGGAGCGCGGCGTGAGCAACTACTGGGGCAACGTGCTGTTCAGCCGCGCGTTGCGCAGCAAGTCGTTCCGCAGCGAACTCGACCGTGCCGTCAAGGACTTGCGCTCGTATTTGTCCGAGGAACGTCTGGCCAAGATGATCAAGCACTATCGCGAGGTTACCGAATCCCTGGTCTTTGCTTCGCCCGATATCGACAATCTGCCTGTCACCAAGGATCAATATGAGCAGATTGCCGCGGCGATTCCTTCTGAGATCGAGGAGAACTATAAGAGCTATTGCGAGAGCTATAAAAAGCCCATGCCGTTCTACATTGGTGTGCCGCAGATCGATAACGGTAAGCTGCGCTTGAACTGGGATGCCGCGTACGACTTTGAGGCGCGCGATATTCGCTATACCGTTGAGCTTGCGCGCGACTATGCCATAAGCGACGTGCTTTTTAAGGCCGAGGACGTGCTTTTTCCCGAGGTGACCTGCGATGCGCCCGATACCGGCCAGTATTTTGTGCGCGTGCGTGCTACCAACTCCGACGACTATACGCAAGATGCGTTTGACTACTATGTGACCGACGACGGCAAGCATTACGGCATGAAGTGTTTTTACGTGCAAGACGGCGGTAAGGTCGTGGAGGACACGTATGAGGAGGGCTAGCGCGCTGCTTGAGCGCCTGGCGGCACCTCCTGCGCGTACCACGCAGGAGCGTTATCGCCACGAGCTCAAATATCTCATTAACGAGGGCGAGCACGCCGCGCTTGCCTGTCGCATGGCGCCGGTGTTTAAGCTGGACAAGCATGCTCAGGCGGGCGGTTACACCATTCGCAGCCTGTACTTTGACGACTACTGTAACTCGGCCTACGAGGAAAAAGACGCCGGTATTCTCATGCGCAAAAAGTACCGCGTGCGCATCTATAACGGCGGCGACAAGGTGATTAAGCTCGAGCGCAAAAAGAAGTACGGTAGCTGGATCTACAAAGAGGACGCGCCGCTCACGCGCGGCGAGTTTGAGCAGATCCTGGCCGGAGACTACGACTTTTTGCTGAGGAGCCCCTATCCGCTCTGTCGCGAGTTCTACATCGAGTGCATCTGCAACGTGATGCGCCCACGGACCATCGTGGACTACGAGCGCGAGCCGTGGGTGATGGATGAGGGTACCGTGCGCATCACGTTTGACATGAACGTGCGTGCCGCGGTGGGAAGCTACGATATTTTTGACGCGACGCTGCCCGCGCTGCCGGTCCTGGAGCCCGGCAAGCTGGTGATGGAGGTCAAGTTTACGGAGTTTTGCCCGCAGCTGGTGCGCGATATGGTGCCGCCGGGCGCGGCCGAGCTCACGGCTGTCTCCAAGTACTGCCTGTGTTACGAAAAGACCGCCTACCTGCGCGGATTTAATTACTGGGAATCGGATTTTGAGAACCGAGGGGATATTTAGACCATGAGCACCAGGGACTTTTTTAAGAACTCCGTCTTGGAGGCGTTTGGCCAGGTCGACCCTGCCAAGATTGGCCTGTCGCTGCTCGTGGCGCTCGCCATGGGCATCCTGATCTATTACGTGTACAAGCGCTTTTTTACCGGCGTGGTGTATTCGCGCAGCTTTGCCGTGACACTCGTGGGCATGTGCGTGCTTACCTGCATGGTCACGCTCGCGATCTCGACGAACGTGGTCATCTCGCTCGGTATGGTCGGTGCTCTGTCTATCGTCCGCTACCGTACAGCGGTCAAGGACCCGCTCGACCTGCTGTATCTGTTTTGGGCCATTACCACGGGCATTACGGCAGGTGCCGGCATGTATGCGCTCGTGGGGCTCACGGCAGTGGTGATCGTGGTGATGATTGCCGGCTTTGCGAGCCACCAGGACAAGGCGCGCGTGTACATGATGGTCATCCACTACACGGGCCAGACCACCGGCGACGATATCGTGCATGCATTTGGGCGCACCAAGTTTACG
>CALKBB010000253.1 GCA_937989795.1 uncultured Collinsella sp.
ACGGGGAGGTAGATGACAGGTACGCTTTCCGCATGATTCGAATAGACGGTTATCTGCTTTCGATGCGCTTCCATGGCCTGCTTCTCTCAGCGTTGTGATATCGACGGTCCCAATTGTCGCACGCTGGCACATATAGGTTGGGCTGCATTAAGAATAATCGCATGCGCAACGCGCGAGCGCAAACTGGAAAACGCCACCGCCGGAGGGGAACTCGGCGATGGCGTCGTTAAACGGTGCTCGGGCTAGGCGCTTTCATGGGTGCCGTCCCGTGCGTTAAAGGCCAAAGGCGTCTATGAGCGCTTGCGGCTCACCACGGCGCCTGCGGCGATGGCGGCTGTTCCCGTAAGGGCGGCTGCCACGATGGCTGCGCTCGAGGCGTCGCCGGTTGCCGCGAGCTTGCCGGTGGTCTTGGCTCCCGTGGCTGCAACTGCAACGGTCTTGGTCGCCTTTGTGCCCTCAGGCTTGGAATCAGGCTTGGAATCCTCGGGCTTGGTCTCCTCGGACGGTGCGATGACGGCTTTCTTGGCGATGACATCGTCGTAGGGAGAATCAATCACGGCGTCGCCCGTGCCAATGACTTGGCCTGCCTCGTACATGATGCCGTCACTGAGCTCTTCTTTGTGGCGATAGTCAATGACTTTGCCGCCTTCAGGCGTCAGGATGCTGGCGCCTTCGATTTCGATGGTGCCGATTGCCTTGCCGTCCGTGCTCATGGCAAGGGCGAAAATCGCTGCCGTGTCTCCCTCGGCCGTGACCTTACTGCGGACGATGGAGATGGTGGCGGGCATAATACCCTCGGTGGTCTGAGCATAGATGCCGATGTTCACGCCCCTGCGCTCAGGGGTGATCTCGCCATCCTGGTCTGTACTGTAGCAGTCGGGGCCATCGCCACCGGTCTCGACATAGCGGGCTATAGCCTTAACAACGGAGTCGCTGATGTAGATGTGACCGCCAGCGACGTTTGGCTGGTGGTTTCTGGTAGAGATTGCAACCGAGAATTTGCCTTCCGCGAACGCGTTCACGATGGAACCATTCTTGATGACGATGTCGTCCCCGTCAGTGATGAGGGCGATGGCCTGGCCGCCGCTCGCGCTTGTGCGGACCGTCACGGTCGCGTGATCGAGCGTAACGCCCTTGTAGGCATAGATACCATATTCAACACCGCTTGCGTCAAGGGAGGCGTTCGTGACCGCGAGACTGCCCTCAGCGTCGACGGCAAGATCTCCCTGGGAGCTTGCCTCGA
>CALKBB010000254.1 GCA_937989795.1 uncultured Collinsella sp.
ACAAATGGAAGGATTCAAACTACTCGATACTCGACAAATTCTCAATGCGCGGCCGCAAAGGCTTCGTCACCGGAGCCGCAGGCGGTCTAGGACGCAACGCCGCAGCCGCACTCGCCCAAGCCGGAGCAGACGTCGCACTAGTCGACCTGCCCAGCCAAGAAGACAAGCTCACCGAACTGGCGAAAGACATGAGCGAACGTTTCGGCACCAACGGCATCGCGCTCACCTGCGACGTCACCGATACGGTACAAGTCGCGGAACTCAAAACGCAATTGGTGGAACAGCTGGGCACCGTCGACTTCGCATTCCTCAACGCCGGAGTCAACGTACCGGGCGACGATCAAGACGCCACCGAAGAAGTATGGACACGCACCATCAACATCAACCTCAACGGCACCTTTACCATGATGAACGCCGTGTACCCGCACTTTAAGGCGGCCCATGCCGGTACTATCGTCAACGTGAGCTCTGTTGCGGGCAAGATCGGCGGCGGCCTGCTCGGCACCGCTGCCTACGCAAGCTCCAAGGCCGGTGTTAACGGTCTAACCAAGGCAGTCGCCAAGGAAGGCGGCAAGTTCGGCGTCCGCTGCAACGCCGTGTGCCCGTCGCTCACGTTGACCGATATGACCTCGATTCTCTCTGACGAGAACTCTCAGCGCATCATCAACGGTATTCCTCTGGGCCGCGCTGCCCAGGCCAGCGAGCCTGCGCAGATGGTGTTGTTCTTCGCTTCCGACCTCGCCAGCTTCGTGAACGGCGAGATCGGTGACTGCGACGGCGGCATCGTCCTGGACGGGTAATACCCCGCGATGATTATTCGGCGACGGCTCCTGCGACTCGGGACCGTCGCCTTCTTTCTGACATAGGCGCGTGCGGCCGCGTGTCACACGCATCAAAAGGAGATATAAATGAGTGAATCGACTGCGGTGGAGGCGCCGGCGGCAAAGGAGCCGTTCTTTAAGATGTCCTCCATCCCGGGTGCCAATATTTTGGTGCCGCTTTTGTTGGGCTGCCTGCTCAACACGCTATTCCCCGACCTGTTCAAAACGCTCGGCAGCTTTACGCTTGGTATGACCCAGCAGGGCGCAGGCCCGCTCGTGGGCGCTTTTTTGCTCATCGTCGGTACGACGATTTCGTTTAAGAGTGCTCCTGCCGCCGCTGCACGCGGCGCCATTATCATTGCCGTCAAGCAGATCGTGGTCGTTGCCGTGTCGCTGCTCATCCTTTATGTGTTCAACGACAACCTGTTTGGCATCTCTGCCATGGTGATGCTGGCGGCTTGCACCGGCGCCAACAACGCTATGTACGCTGGTCTGATGGGCACCATGGGCAACGAAGCCGAGCGTGGCGCTGTTGCCATCACCACGCTGGTTGTCGGCCCTCCGGTCACGATGATCGTGCTCGGCGCTGCCGGCCAAGCTCCGATCGGCTGGTCGCTCGTGGGTGCCATCCTGCCGATCGTCGTCGGCATTATTCTGGGCAACCTCTTCCCCAGCTTTAAGAAGATGATGGCACCGGCACTTTCCGCCGTCATCGTGCTCGTCTTCTTTGCCATGGGCTCGACCATGACCTTTGGCCAGCTCATTAATGGCGGTCTTCCCGGTATTCTGCTCGGCGTGATCTGCTCGGTGGTCTTTGCAATTCCCGTCATCGCGGTCGATAAGCTCACGGGCGGTACGGGTGTCGCAGGTGCGGCCATTTCGAGCTGCGCCGGAGCTAATGTGGCTACGCCTGCTGCCATGGCAAGCGTCAACGGGGCCATGTACGGTGGCGCCGTGCTCGCGACGGCTACGGCACAGGTTGCAGCGTGCGCAATCGTGACGGCTATTTTGACCCCGCTGGTCACCAGCTGGTGCTACAAGCATTTTGAAGGCCAGGGTCACAGCAAGGCAACGACCGACAAGGCCGCCGCAGCCGCCTAATGCCAAGCGGCAATCAAAGCTAAATAACTAGCCACGCCACAGGGCGGCCCCGGGGGAAATTCCGTGGCCGCCCTGCAGTTTCTGTAGGGTCTCTGGGACACTTTATCCTGCTAAAGCTGGCATAACAGCTAGAGTGAACGTCGTACAAAGGCAAGGAAAAATACCATACAAATCGGTGAACGGTAGTTGCTCGCGCTCGCATTTCCTGCGGATTTGTTAAAAACGCCCTAATGGTATAAAAAAAGAAACATATAACAGCCCTGATGAAGGGGGTGGCTATGTTATCCTTCTCAAACGGGTGAAATCTTGGGTTTTGGGTTGCAGTTCCAAGGTGGACAAACGTTTTTCCCTGCACCAACATGTGGCGAAGAACGGAAGAAGCCGGTAGTGCAAGCCGATAATTCAAGAATTCAATAAGCAGCGGTGTGAGAGAGCGCCGCATTACACGTAACTAGGAGCGTGGTTACACAATGCAGGAGGCATGGGAAGGCTTCAAGGAAGGCATTTGGACGGGAGAGGTTGACGTCCGAGACTTCATCCAGAAGAACTACACCCCCTACGAGGGCGACGAGTCGTTCCTCGCCGGCCCGACCGAGCGTACCAAGGAGCTGTGGGGCGAGGTTCTCGACCTGCTGCTTAAGGAGCGCGAGCAGGGCGGTGTCCTCGATATGGACACCAAGACCGTTACGGGTATCGTGAGCCACCCCGCTGGCTACATCGATAACGCCCATCGCGAGAAGGAGACCATCGTCGGTCTCCAGACTGACAAGCCGCTCAAGCGCGCGCTGCACGTCAACGGTGGTATCCGCATCGCTTGCCAGGCTGCCAGCCAGCACGGCTACAAGGTCGACGAGAACGTTGTCGAGCGCTACACCTTCGAGCGCAAGACCCACAACGCTGGCGTCTTCGATGTCTACACCCCCGAGATGCGTGCTTGCCGCTCGGCACACATCATCACCGGTCTGCCCGATGGCTATGGCCGCGGCCGCATCATCGGCGACTACCGTCGTGTCGCCCTGTACGGTGTCGACTACCTGATCAAGGACAAGGAGGCCCAGAAGGCTTCCACCCCGACGGTCATGACCGCCGACAACATCCGCGATCGCGAGGAGCTGCAGGAGCAGATCCGTGCCCTCGGTGAGCTCAAGATGATGGCCGAGACCTATGGTTTCGATATTTCCAACCCTGCTACCAACACGCAGGAGGCCATCCAGTGGATGTACTTCGCCTACCTCGCTGCCGTCAAGGAGCAGAACGGCGCTGCTATGTCCATCGGCCGTACCTCTACGTTCATCGACATCTACGCCGAGCGCGACCTTGCCAACGGTACCTTCACCGAGGAGCAGATCCAGGAGTTCGTGGATCACTTCATCATGAAGCTTCGCATGGTCAAGTTTGCCCGTACCCCCGAGTATCAGGCCCTGTTTACCGGCGATCCGCAGTGGGTCACCGAGTCCATCGGCGGCATGGGTGTTGACGGCCGCACGCTCGTTACCAAGATGAGCTACCGCTACCTGCACACGCTCGAGAACATGGGCACCAGCCCCGAGCCCAACATGACCGTTCTGTGGTCGACCCGTCTGCCCGAGAACTTCAAGAAGTTCTGCGCCAAGACTTCCGTCGCCAGCTCCTCGATCCAGTACGAGAACGACGACCTCATGCGCGTCTATCACGGCGACGACTACGGCATTGCCTGCTGCGTGTCCTCCATGCGCATCGGCAAGGAGATGCAGTTCTTCGGCGCTCGCGCCAACCTGGCCAAGTGCCTGCTGTACGCACTCAACGGCGGTGTTGACGAGGTCTCCAAGAAGCAGGTCGGCCCCAAGTATCGCGCCGTCGAGGGCGATACGCTCGATTACGACGACGTTGTGGCCAAGTACAACGACATGATGAAGTGGCTCGCTGGCGTGTACGTCAACTCGCTGAACATCATTCACTACATGCACGACAAGTATTGCTACGAGCGTATCCAGATGGCTCTGCACGACAAGCACGTGCACCGCTGGTTCGCTACGGGCATCGCTGGCCTTTCCGTCGTGGCTGACTCCCTGTCCGCCATCAAGTACGCCAAGGTCCACCCCGTCCGTGACGAGAACGGCATCATCGTCGACTTCGAGACCGAGGGCGAGTTCCCCAAGTACGGTAACGACGACGACCGCGTCGACCAGATCGCTCACGACGTTGTGCACCAGTTCATGGAGTACATCCGCATGAACGACACCTACCGCAACTCCGTGCCCACGACCTCGGTTCTGACCATTACCTCCAATGTCGTGTACGGTAAGAAGACCGGTTCCACGCCTGACGGCCGCAAGGCTGGTCAGCCGTTCGCCCCGGGTGCTAACCCCATGCACAAGCGCGATAGCCACGGCGCCATCGCTTCGCTGTCTTCGGTTTCCAAGCTCCCGTTCCGCGATGCTCAGGACGGCATCTCCAACACCTTCTCCATTATCCCGAGTGCGCTCGGCAAGGAGGA
Organism: uncultured Collinsella sp.; assembly: GCA_937989795.1. GTDB lineage: Bacteria > Actinomycetota > Coriobacteriia > Coriobacteriales > Coriobacteriaceae > Collinsella. The sequence continues at coordinate 4,399 of CALKBB010000254.1, forward strand.
CCAGGTGTTCTTTGGCGATATCGACCTTGATCAGCTGGGCGAGTAACTATTGTTAGTGCTATACTAACAATAACGATTACTGATTAGCGCGCCGGTTTTGGCCGGCGCCTATTAATCGAAGGAGACACATTATGAAGGTTTCTGAAGTTTCCGAGACCCAGGCCGATAACCTGGTCCACATGCTCGACGCTTACGCCGAGAAGGGTGGCCACCACCTGAACATCAACGTCTTCAACCGTGAGACGCTGCTCGACGCTCAGGCTCACCCCGAGAAGTATCCGCAGCTGACCATCCGCGTTTCCGGCTACGCCGTGAACTTCCACACGCTCACCAAGGAGCAGCAGGACGAGGTCATTGCGCGTACCTTCCACGACAAGTTCTAAAGGGACTCAACTCCCGCAGGATCGCCGGGGCTGTTTGGGCTACCTCCCAAAACGTCCTCGGACATGCAAAGAGGCTCGCTGCGCACTTCGTGCGGCGAGCCTCTTTGCGTCCTGCGGAATGTTTTGGGAGGTAGCCCAAACAGCCCCGGCGGGGTCCTGTGTAGTCACCCTTTAGGCGGAACT
>CALKBB010000255.1 GCA_937989795.1 uncultured Collinsella sp.
CATGCGAGTGGGAACCGCGCACTCCACCAACTCCGTCGACGCACCGCCATCCACCGCAACGCCCTCAAAGGGCAGCACCTCAACGGCACGCGCAACGGGCGCAATCGCATCCGCCTCGGCCCGCATGCGCTCCAACACTGCCGCCGTCTGATCCAACACGCCGGCGCTGCGAATCAGGTACACCTCGCAGCCCGTGTCCACCTTACGCTTGCAATGCACGACGACGCGCTTCCCCGCTGCGGCATCCACCGGGCAGGGCACCTGCGGCCAGCGCTTGGGCACATCGGGACGCGCGTCGGCACCCGGGTAAAATCTGATCTCGAGCGTATCGCCCGCCGCCACGGCGGCATCAAGCTCAACCGTCACCTCTTCGTAACCCACCGCCACCAAGTGGCCCACGCGCACGCCCTGGTTGATCGCGCGTTCAAAGCTCATGAGCTCGGCGCCCGAACGACCCCGCAGATACGCATCGGTAAAGCCGCGGTTGAACGACCTCCCCAGCTCGCGCTCAAGCGTCGGCACCGCATCGGCATCCCATGTGCCGGCGCGCAGCATATCGAGCGCCCGACGCCACACCCTCACCACGTTAAAGACGTAGTCGGGATTCTTCATGCGGCCCTCGATCTTGAGCGATGCCACGCCGGCGGCAACAAGCTCGGGCAGGTGCGCGATACCCAGATAGTCACGCGGACAAAGCAGGCGGTCCCCTTCGACAGCGACGACACTCTGCCCCGCCTCGTCCACCAGGTCATAGGACAGACGGCACGGCTGTGTGCAGTCGCCGCGCATCGCCGACCGTCCGCGCCGCAGGGCCGAAAACTCACACGTGCCTGAATAGCCAATGCAAATAGCGCCGTGACAGAACACCTCGATGGGCACGCCGGTGGCACAAAGCGTCCCAATCTCCGCCACACTCAGCTCGCGCGCCGTCGTCACGCGCTCAACTCCCAACTCCTTGGCAGCCAACTGCACGGCGCCCTCGCTATGAGCGCCCGCTTGGGTGGACAGGTGAATCTCGACCCCCGGAATCGCCGCACGAAGCGCGCAAGCCAGCCCGGCATCGGCCACAATCAACGCATCGGCGCCCAACGCATGCGCATGCGCCCCCAACGCCACGGCGTCGGCAAGCTCATCATCGAACACGAACACGTTGAGCGTCACGTACACACGCACGCCATGCGCATGGGCCACGGCGCAACCGCGCGCGAACTCATCATCGCTAAAGCCATGCGCGCTCACTCGAGCGTTGAATCCGTCCAGCCCCGCATAGACGGCATCGGCACCCGCCGCAATTGCCGCGAGCATCTGGTCGAGCCCGCCAGCGGGCGCCAGCAGCTCGGGCAGCGCCACTCCAGCCGCCGCCAACTCGCTTTCGCATTGTCCGCTCGGTTCCATCGGCCGAATCGCCATCGATAAACTCCTTGCCAAGGTGTGCTTTCACTCTGAAAATTGCTTCCAACCAGCATACACGAGGCCTCACGTGCCCCGATTGGTTTAATGTGTAATAACTTATGTCCATCCTGCCCGGCAACACACCTAGCGCCTGGCACGACATACCTGGAGGTCAATATATGGGTCCTCGCCAACGACAGGGACGCGGTCGCTCCAAGACGCATGCCCTTCCCATGATCTTGCTCTCGTTTTTGGGCTTTCTGCTTATCGCGGGCGTAGCGTTTGGCATCGGCATGATCGGCAACGTCAACCGCTGGCTGTCCGACCTGCCCGACTACACCGACGCCAACGCCTATCTGGTCAGCGAGCCCACCGACATCGTCGACTGCAACGGCAATACCATTGCGAGTTTCTACACTCAAAACCGCAAGTCCATCACCAAGGACCAAGTGTCCCCCTACGTGCTGCAGGGCACCATCGATGTCGAGGACGAGCGCTTCTATGAGCATGGCGGCATCGACCTCTGGGGCATTGCGCGTGCATCGGTGGCAACCCTCACCGGCGGTCACGAGGGCGCGTCGACCATCACCCAGCAGCTGGTCCGCAACACCATCCTGCAGGAGGAACAATTCGACTCGACCATCGAGCGTAAGGTGCGCGAGGCCTATATCGCCATCAAGATGGAGGATATGTACTCCAAAGACGATATCCTCATGATGTACCTCAACACCATCTACTACGGTCATGGAGCTTACGGCATCGAGGCGGCAGCCGAGACCTATCTGTCCAAGACCGCCGCCGACCTCACCCTGAGCGAAGCTGCGCTGCTGATCGGCCTTCCCAATTCGCCTTCTCAGTACGACCCCACGGTTAACCCCGACTTGGCGCTGTCCCGCCGCAACAAAGTTCTGGACAACATGCTGCGTCTGGGCCACATCACACAGGAAGAGCACGATGCCGCACAGGCTGAGCCCATCACCCTCAACCTGACAGAGATCTCGGGCAGCGGCGTTAACATCTATTCGCAGCCCTACTTTGTCTCCTATGTCAAGCAACTTCTGGAGCAGGAGTTCTCCACCGACGTGCTCTTTAAGGGCGGTCTTACGGTTAAGACCACCATCGACCCCACGATGCAGCAGGTGGCAGAGAATGCCGTTCGCGAGCAGCTCGACACGCTCTCGCTCGACGGCCTGGACATGGGCATGGTGGTCATTGACCCCAAGACCGGCTACATCAAGTGCATGGTGGGCGGCTATGACTACGACTCGGACCAGAACCACGTGAACCACGCAACGGCCAAACGCCCCACGGGCTCCTCGTTTAAGGCGTTCACGCTCGCCGCTGCCATCCAGTGCGGCATGGACCCCAATATCACCCTCAACTGCAACTCGCCGCTTCCCCTTAAAAATTCTTCTGCCAAAGTCCAGAACTACGCAAACCAAAGCTTTGGCACCATTACGCTCAAGCAGGCGACGGCGCTTTCGTCCAATACCGGCTATGTCCAGGTCGCAGACGCCATCGGCAACGACAAGATCATCTCGCTTGCCAAAAAACTCGGCATCGATCCCAAGAAGGACAACCTCGAAGACGTGCCCGTCATGACGCTCGGCACCGGCTCCATCTCGCCGCTCGAGATGGCCGCCGCCTATGCCGCCTTTGCCAACGGCGGATACTATCGTCAACCCATCGCCATCACCGAGATCATCTCCCGCGGCGGATCAGTGCTGTATCAGCACACCGACAATCCGCAACAGGCGCTCACCGCCGGTGAGACTGCAGCCGTGACCGATACCCTGAGCGGCGTCATGCGTGGCAGCGGCACCGGCGCTTCGGGCGCCCTGAGCGTCAACCAGCCATGCGCCGGCAAGACGGGCACCACCAGCGATGTTACCAACCTGTGGTTCTGCGGCTACACTCCACAACTCTCCGTTGCGCTTTGGACCGGCTACTCCCAGGGCGAGATCCCCATCAAAAAGAACGGTGCAGACTTACACCCTTATTCCACCAACCTGCCCGTCTTCAAGAAATTCATGGATACGGTCTTGGCCGGCAAAGAGCGCGAGGAATTCCCGACCGGCACGGCACCTCAATACAAGAGCAATGACTCTTGGAAGTTCTTTGGCACGACCAACAAAAAGGAAGACAAAGAGGACGAAGGCGAGGAGGAAGAGACCGCCACAACCACAACCACTACGACGACAACCACGACCACTGAACCCCCGGGCGGCGACACCACCGGCGGCAGCGGTAACGGTACGACAGGTGGCGACGGTGGCACAGGCGGCGACGGCGGCACGCCGACGCCTACCCCCGATCCCACGCCCACGCCCACGCCCGACCCCTCTACGGGCCAGTAGGCGCAAAGCGTCATCTGACGACAAGGCGCCCGAGCAGCACGTACGCTGCTCGGGCATTTCTTTATTTTGGCAGATGCCACAAGATGCCGCGACGGCTCCGGCTACAGGACCGATAGGGCAACAGGCACTGGCATGCAAAAAGGGCGCTGACCTTCGTCAACGCCCTCGGCAATTACCTATAGCAACAATCGGCACAGCAGCAGTGCCGCTACTCCCCTACTTGTGAGAGTTACTCAGCTTGTTGATGAATGCCTCAAGACGCTCTCCGTCCTCGGCCGTCTGCGCAATGACCAAGATCGTGTCGTTGCCGGCAAGCGAGCCAAGCACGTCGGGCAGCTCCGCGGCATCGACAGCCGCGGCAATACCAGAAGCCGTACCGGGCTGCGCCTTGATCATAACCAGATTATCGGTGCGCAGTACGCCGGTAACCAACTCGGAAACCATGCGCTGCAGATGCAGGTCCTCGGCAAGGACATAGATGCCCTCGGGGAGCTTACGCAGTCCCATGTCCGCGATATCGCGCGAAACGGTCGCCTGCGTGCAAGCGAAACCCATGGCGCGAAGCTCGTCTACCAAAACGAGCTGCGTACGTACGTCCTTATTGCGAACAATATCTCTGATGGCATCCTGGCGCCCATTGCGTTTTTTGGCCATACAAAACCTCACTCCAAAAGATGGCGGAGACAATCACTTAGTAATTGAATAGTTTAGCGCTATTTGAGGGTTTTAGTGAATAAGAACGCATTTCGAAACAATTCCATGCAATTTATTTCGAAAATCACGCTACTAGACAGTCCGGACGCCCGAACGATTGAAAAAAGCCGCCAGATGCGTATACAACGCACATCGCATAGGCTTGGCACCAGCTATCGAACCATAGAGCAGACCTAGGCCCCGATGATTGCCTTTAAGAGCCGCAACCATCTGACGGGTACGCTGCGCTTCGAGCATATCATGCAAACGGGCCGAACGCTCTATTGAAGATACACCATGGGGGCTCAGACACAAATTTTCGATGCAGGCAACCAGGCCGGCGTAGTAATACCGCTGGCAGACCAGCTTCAACTGATCGCCACCGCCCGCGACGGCAAGCGAGTCGGCAAGCCTGTCGAGCGCCCCGATATCATCAGAAAGCTTGGCAAACATCGTGGGGTCAAACGTCTCCGTAATCGACGGCGCCACTGCATGAAAACGGGCACGGCCACATCCCGAAACG
>CALKBB010000256.1 GCA_937989795.1 uncultured Collinsella sp.
TACGCAGACCGGTGTTGAGCTCGATGTGGATTCCATCTTCGACGTTCAGGTCAAGCGCTTCCATGCCTACAAGCGCCAGCTCATGAACATCATGAAGGTGATGGACATCTACAACCGTCGCATCGCCGATCCCAACTTCCACGTGACGCCGACGACCTTCATCTTTAGCGGCAAGGCTGCCTCGAGCTACACCTTTGCCAAGGAGACCATCCGCCTCATTAACTCCGTGGCCGACGTCATCAACAACGATGCCCGCGTCAACGAGGTCATGAAGGTCTGCTTTATCCCCAACTTCCGCGTGAGCAACGCCCAGCTCATCTACCCCGCCGCCGAGATCTCGGAGCAGATTTCCACGGCCGGCAAGGAGGCCTCGGGCACGTCCAACATGAAGCTCATGATGAACGGCGCCATTACGCTGGGTACCCTCGACGGCGCCAACATCGAGATCGCCGACCTGGCTGGACGCGAGAACGAGGCCATCTTTGGCCTGACCGCCCCCGAGGTCGAGCAGCTCTGGGCATCCAACAGCTACTTTGCGTGGGATACGCTCAACGGCGACCGTGAGCGTCTGGGCCGCGTGATGGACGAGCTCAAGGACAACACCTTCGCGGGTCTTTCGGGCAACTTTGAGAGCATCTACAACGAGCTCATGAACAACAACGACCCCGACCTGGTCATGGCAGACTTCCGCAGCTACGTGGATGCGTGGGAGAAGCTCACCGGCAGCTATGGCGACCAGGAGACCTGGAACCGCAAGGCCCTGCTCAACACCGCCTCGAGTGGCTGGTTCTCGTCCGACCGCACCATTCGCGAGTACCGCGACGAGATCTGGCACGCGTAAAGGCGCGCGAGCTCCCCTATGCCAGCACGGCATTACTCGACGGGCGTGACGTTGCGCCGCGCCCGTCGCTAATGGGTTTAGGAACATCGATGACAGAAGGAGAAATCGATGAGTAAGAAAGAATGCATCGCGATGCTCCTCGCAGGAGGACAGGGCAGCCGATTGGGGGCACTCACCCAAAAGATCGCTAAGCCGGCGGTTAGCTTTGGTGGCAAGTTCCGCATTATCGACTTTTCGCTCTCCAACTGCTCCAACTCGGGTATCGACACGGTGGGCGTTCTGACGCAGTATCGCCCCTACCTGCTGCATGCCTACGTGGGCTCCGGCGAGGCGTGGGATCTGGACAGCCGCGACGGCGGCGTGTCGATCCTGCCGCCGTACGAGACGCAGACCGGCGGCGCATGGGATGCGGGCACGGCCGACGCCATTACGCAGAACCTGGACTACATCAAGGCCAACGACCCCAAGTACGTCCTGATTCTTTCGGGCGATCACCTGTATCGCATGGACTACCGCAAGATGCTCAAGACGCACATTGAGAACAACGCCGACCTCACGGTGAGCGTTATGCCCGTGCCGTGGGAGGAGGCCAACCGCTTTGGCATCCTGACCACCGACCCCGAGGACGGCCGCATCACCAAGTTCACCGAGAAGCCCGATAAGCCCGATTCGAATCTCGCGTCCATGGGCATCTACATCTTCTCGGCCGACGTGCTGATCGAGGCGCTCGAGGAGGACGCTCTGGACCAGCGCTCGAGCCACGACTTTGGCAAGGACATCATCCCCAAGCTGCTCGGCGAGGGCAAGCGCCTGTACAGCTACGAGTTCCACGGCTTTTGGAAGGACGTCGGCACCATCGCCAGCTTCCACGAGACCTCGATGGACCTGCTGGGCAACAACCCCGAGTTCGATCTGTTTGACAAGAACTTCCCCATCATGTCCAACATCACCACGCGTCCGCCGCACTACATTGGCCCGGACGGCCGCCTGGACGACTGCCTGGTCTCCAACGGCTGCAAGATCTACGGCACCGCGCGCCACTCGATCCTTTCGACCGATGTCATCATCGAGGAGCGCGCTGTGGTCGAGGACTCCGTGCTGCTGCCGGGTGCGCACGTTAAGAGCGGTGCGCACATCTGCCGCGCTATTTTGGGCGAGAACTCCACGGTCGAAGAGGGCGTGAAGCTCGGCTCTGTCGATACCACCAAGGATACGGCCGTCGTTGGAAATGACGTCGTTATCGGGAAGGGGGAATGATCCGATGATCAATCGCAAGGCCATCGGTTATATCACCGCTAACTACTCTTCGACCTACGGCAGCGTGCTGCTCAAGGACCGCCCCATCGCGTCCGTTCCGTTTTTGGGCCGCTACCGCCTGATCGACTTTCCGCTGTCCAACATGATGAATGCCGGCATTAAGACCGTCGGCGTCGTCATGCCGGGCAACTACCGCTCGCTGATCGACCACGTGGGCTCGGGTAAGGACTGGGGCCTGGACCGCAAGAAGGGCGGCCTGTTCATGGTGCCCGGCAACGCGTATGGCACCACCAAGGGCGGCATGCGCTTCCTGCTGCGCGACATCATCTCCAACAAGACGCTGTTCCAGCGCTCGGACATGCCCTATGTTGTGATGATGGGCACCAACATCATCTTTAATATGGACCTCAACACCATCATCGACGCGCACGAGAACTCCGGTGCCCAGATGACCGTGGTGTACTGCAAGGCCACGCGCAACGTCGATGACGAGACCAAGCTCGAGATTAACGAGAACGGTCGCCTGACGGGCGTGAGCGCTGGCGTCGTGTACGGCGACAACGCCTCTATGGACTGCTGCATCGTCAACCGCGATACGCTGCTCGAGATTATCGACCACTACCAGGCCGCCGACTATCTGGACCTGCTCGAGGCACTCCAGGGCGACTTTGGCAACATCGACGTATGCAGCTACGAGTACAAGGGCGAGCTCGTGGGCGTGTTTAGCGAGAAGTCGCTGTACCGTCGCAGCATGGACCTGCTCGACCAGACAGTGGCCGACCAGCTCTTCGATCCCGAGCGCCCGATTCTGACCAAGGCTCACGACGTGCCGCCTTCGCGCTATGCGACCGGCAGCCACGCGTGCAACTCGATCATCTCGGCCGGCTGCATCATCAAGGGCACCGTGCGTAACTCGATCCTGTCGCGCGGCGTCGTGGTCGAGGAAGGCGCTTCGGTGACTAACTCGATCATCAACCAGAGCTGCATCATCAAGAGCGGCGCACGCGTCGAGAACGCCATTCTGGACAAGAACAACGTGGTTCCCACCAACACCGAGCTTCGCGGCACGCCCGAGAACATCCTGGTGCTGGGCAAGGCTCCGTTAACTTCCGACACCACCATCGTACGTTAACGTTGGCACCGCAACATCGCTCGTAACAGGTAGAATAGCCGCCCGGTTAGCGCCAGGCGGCTATTCTCGAATTGCAACATGGGAGACAATATGGCAGATTCCAGCAAAAAGATGCAGATCGTGTTTGCCTCGGCCGAGTGCGCACCGTTTGTAAAGACCGGTGGCCTGGGCGACGTGGCGGGCTCGCTGCCTGCGGCGCTCGTGCGCGCCGGCGCCGAGGTTATCGTGATGGTGCCCAAGTACGCCACCATCAAGGACGAGTACAAGGCGCAGATGGAGCACTTCTCCGACTTTTACGTGAGCCTGGGCTGGCGCAATGAGTACTGTGGACTCGAGAAGCTCGAGCACGACGGCGTCACCTATATGTTCATCGACAACGAACGCTACTTTGCGCGCGACTATCCGTACGGCTTCTTTGACGACGGCGAGCGTTTTGCGTTCTTCTCCAAGGCCATCACCGAGAGCCTGCAGCACCTGCCGGCCGGCTTTGAGTGCGACATCCTGCATTGCAACGACTGGCAGACGGCACTGGCACCAGTGTTCTTACGCGAGTTCTACCAGGGCCTGCCGCTGTACGACCGCGTCAAGACCGTGTTCTCGATCCACAACGTGGCGTTCCAGGGCCAGTTTAGCGACACCGTGATGGAGGACATCCTGGGTGTGGCGCATATTCCGGCGGCCGCCTCGCAGCTGCGCTGCGACGCCTGCAGCATCAACTACATGCTGGGCGCGCTGCACTATGCCGACGCCATCACAACGGTGAGCCCCACCTATGCGGGCGAGATCCAGACGCCCGAGTTTGGCGAGGGCCTGGACGGCGTACTGCGCGAGCGCTCCTACGCACTGCAGGGCATCCTCAACGGCATTGACGTGGCGGCCTTTGACCCGGCAACCGACAAGCGCATTGCCGCCAACTACACGGTTGAAGACCGTTCCGGCAAGGCCGTGTGCAAGGCCAAACTGCAGGAAGAGCTGGGGCTCGAGGTTCGCGACGACCGCCCGCTCATGGTGATGGTCACGCGCCTGACGCGCCAGAAGGGCATGGACCTGGTCATGTACGCGCTCGACCGCATCCTGGCCGGCGGCGTTCAGGTGGCCGTGCTGGGCACCGGCGACCGCGACTACGAGGACGGCCTGCGCTACTTCCAGGACAAGTACCCCGGCACCATGGCCGCGCGCATCGAGTTTGACCCGGCGCTATCGCAGCGCATGTACGCCGCCGCCGACATGTTCCTGATGCCTTCGAAGTTTGAGCCCTGCGGCCTGTCGCAGATCATCGCCATGCGCTACGGCACCCTGCCCATCGTGCGCGAAACCGGTGGCCTGAAGGACACCGTGCAGCCGTACAACGAGTTTACCGGCGAGGGCACGGGCTTCTCGTTTACCAACTTTAACGGCGACGAGATGGGCGACGCCGTGTTCCGCGCGGCACGCCTGTTCTGGGATAACCGCGAGGCATGGAACCAGCTGGTCACGCAGGCCATGAGCCAGGACTTTAGCTGGACGCGCTCGGCCGACAAGTATCTGGACCTGTACTTCTTTATGCACCCGGAGATCGAGAGGCCGGTGGCTGTGGAGGCTGCGACTGAGGAGCCTGAGGCTGTTGAGGAGCCGGTTGCCGCTAAGGCCGAGCCTGCGGCGACCGTTAAGGAGCCCGCTGCTGTTGAGGAGCCCAAGGCCGAGGAGAAGCCGGCTGCCGATGCCGAAGTTAAGCCCGCAGCGAAACCTGCCGCTAAGAAGACGACCACCCGCAAGACAACGGCTAAGAAGGCCACGACCACGAAGGCCGCTGCTAGCAAGACTAGCGCCGCTAAGGCAACTACTGCCAAGGCAACGACCACGCGCAAGCGCACGACCGCCGCTGCCAAGAAGGCCGCTGAGGCCGAGGCCGCTCCCGAGGTAAAGGCCGAGGCTAAGCCTGCGGCAAAGGCTCCGGCCAAGACTGCTGCCAAGAAGACGACCGCGACCAAGACCACGACTGCCAAGAAGGCCGCGGCTACGAAGTCGACGACCAAAAAGGCCGCCTCGACTAAGGCAGCCGCAAAGCCGGCCGCCAAGGTCGAGGAGACGCCCGCCGAGCCCAAGGGCAAGGCAGCTGTCGAGGCAATGCCGGCCGCCAAGACCACCACGCGCAAGCGCACTACCACGACGGCCAAAAAGGCCACGACCAAGGCTGCTGCTCCCAAAGCAGAGGCTAAGGCCGAGGACAAGCCCGCAGTAAAGGCCGAGCCGGCACCGAAGGCTGCTGAGATCAAGACCGCTCCGAAGGCTACGGCAAAGACCGAGCCCGCCAAGGAGGCCCCGGTCTCCCCCGCCGCTAAGACTGAGGAAAAGGCTCCGACCAAGAAGACCTCCGTCCGTAAGGCAACGGCCACCCGCAAGCGCCACTAATCCGGACGATTCAAACTTAATCCTCAACGCAAAAGAGGGCGCCCCAACCAGGCGCCCTCTTCTTGGTTGAACTTCTCTAGTAAAAAAGAAGCCCGGTTTACTACGACAAAATGGCTCCGGCTGACCACGGCGAGTAATCTACGAAATTGGCAACGCCTCTACCTGCGGTTTTAATATCACGAAAATGACCGTGGTTGAGATCATTCAATTCGTCGTAGTAAACCGAAGTACTTTTGGTTGGCTACAAATAGTATCGGTATAGATGTTTTTAAATATCGCGATAATTTGGGTGGTAAAACGATTTTCTAGGACAACCGTTCGCCGATGGTAAACGGATGTTGTTTATACAGCCTGTGTACAACAGATATACTTTTATCCTGTGCGTAAAGCCCATGGCCCGCAGGCCGTGATTCTATTGAACTGGACCGTATTATGAGATTGATTCACAACAGTCGTCTGCCGCAGTTTCGTACTCCGTTTGGCGCTGTGACCACTGGAACTTCTGTTTCGCTCTCGGTGATTTTGGAGGATGCCGACCCTAACCAGGCAACGCTTACCCTGCGTACCTGGGTCGATGAAATCGGTGAGTCTCTGTATCCCATGACGCACGAGGGCGACGGCATATTTACTGCAGAGCTTGAGTGCACCGAGCCCTGTCTTATCTGGTACAGCTTTATCTGCAACATCGAGGGCCAGCCCGAGGTCCGCTTAGGCGCACCACAGGGTCGCACCGGTGGCGAGGGCGTAACTTACAACTACGCCGAGGTCCCGTCGTTCCAGATTACCGTCTACAAGCACCGCGAGAACCGTCCCACCTGGTACGAGCGCGGTATGGTCTACCAGATCTTCCCCGATCGCTACGCTCGCGACGAAAACTGGCGCGAGCGCACGCAGGCCGAAGTCGAAAAACCGCGCAACGGAATCCAGCGCCGCATGGTCGAGGACTGGAACGAGCCGCCCGTGTACGAGCGTGCCGAAGACGGCTCCATCAAGACCTGGGATTTTTACGGCGGCTCGCTCAAGGGTATCCAAAATGACCTGCCCCGCATTGCCGAGCTAGGCTTTACGGCCATCTACCTCAACCCCATCTTTGAGGCCGCGAGCAACCACCGCTACGACACGGCCGATTACGCCAAGATCGACCCGATCCTGGGCACCGAGCAGGACTTTACGGAGCTGTGCGAGGCAGCCGAGAAGCTCGGCATTTCCATCATCCTGGATGGCGTCTTCAACCATACGGGCGATGACTCGATCTACTTTAACCGCTACGGCAACTATCCCGGTGTCGGTGCGTGGCAGAGCGAGGACTCGCCGTGGCGCGATGCGTTTTACTTCCATGAGGACGGTTCGTATGACTGCTGGTGGGGCGTGGGCAACATGCCCGCCATCAACGAGAATTCCGAGCTGGTGCGCGAGAAGCTCCTGGGCAAGGACGGCGTGATTCGCAAATGGCTGCGCGCCGGTGCCCACGGCTGGCGATTGGACGTGGCCGACGAGCTTTCCGATGACTTCCTGACCGAGATCAAAAAGGCCGTACTCGCCGAGAAGCCCGACGCGCTGCTGCTCGGCGAGGTCTGGGAAGATGCCTCCAACAAGATCAGCTACGGCCATCTGCGTCGCTACCTGCAAGGCTCCGAGCTCGACTCGGCCATGGATTACCCCTTCCGCGACATGGTCATCGGCTTTTTGATGGGCTACAAGAACGCATATCAGGCTGCCGAGGACATCGAGACCCTGCGCGAGAACTACCCGAGCGAGGCATTGTCCTGCGCGCTCAACCTGCTGTCGAGCCACGACCGCCCGCGTATCATCTCGGTGCT
>CALKBB010000257.1 GCA_937989795.1 uncultured Collinsella sp.
TGTCCGGTTGCAATCGCATCGCAGCCCAGCAGAGCAGCTCGCTGGTACAGCTGTTCAAACTTCATATATCGGTTGCAGTCAATACAAGGATTCGGCGTTTCGCCCCGTTCATAGGCAGATACAAAACGGTCAATGACTTCCTTGGCAAAATCTGCCGTAAAATTCATGACGTAATACCGCATACCCAGCCGATATGCAACGCTCTTTGCATCTTCTGCATCGGAAAGCGTACAGCAGGTGTTGCTGCGAACCGCATCATCTGGCAGATTGTACAGCTTCATCGTGACACCGATACAATCATAGCCCTTTTGGCACAAGATCGCAGCTGTTGCAGAACTATCCACACCGCCGCTCATTGCGACAAGTATCTTCATCCGCGCTCTCCGCTCAGTCCGCAAACAGCGGAGTGGAGAGGTAGCGGTCGCCCGTGTCGGGGAAGAGGACCACGATGTTTTTTCCCTCGTTTTCGGGGCGCTTTGCAAGCTCTATCGCCGCATGGAGGGCAGCCCCCGAGGAAATGCCCACAAGAACGCCTTCGTTTTTGCCCACGAGCTTGCCGCCCGCAAACGCGTCCTCGTTTGCAACGGGGATTATCTCGTCGTAGACCTTTGTGTCGAGCACATCGGGAACAAAGCCCGCACCTATGCCCTGTATCTTGTGCGGTCCCGCAACGCCGGTGGAAAGCACAGCCGAGGTCGCAGGCTCGACAGCCACGACCTTTACGTCGGGCTTTTTCGACTTGAGATATCTGCCTATGCCGGTGATGGTGCCGCCGGTGCCGACGCCCGCCACGAAGATGTCCACGCTGCCGTCGGTGTCGTCCCAGATCTCAGGGCCGGTGGTCTCGATGTGGGCCTTGGGGTTGGCGGGGTTCACGAACTGGCCGGGGATGAAGGAGTTGGGGATCTCTTTTGCCAGCTCGTCGGCCTTGGCGATGGCACCCTTCATGCCCTTGGAGCCGTCGGTGAGCACGAGCTGTGCGCCGTATGCCTGCATAAGTTTGCGGCGCTCGACGGACATGGTCTCGGGCATGGTGATGATCACCTTGTAGCCGCGAGCCGCCGCCACCGAGGCGATGCCGACGCCGGTGTTGCCGCTCGTGGGCTCGATGATGGTGTAGTCACCGCCGCGCACGAGCTTGCCGGCCTTCTCGGCCTCGTCGATCATGTTCTTGGCGACGCGGTCTTTGACGGAGCCGGCGGGGTTGAAGTATTCCAGCTTGACGAGTACGCGGGCCTTGAGGTCCTCATCGGCCTCAAAGTGAGTGAGCTCCAGAAGCGGGGTGTGGCCGATAAGCTGATCGATGGACGTATAAACATTGCTCATGGTGAACCTCCAAAGTGTTCAAGTTGCTGGTTACCGTGTGGTTTCACGGTGCATGTAGCAGCTAAACCCATAAACCTTATAGGCTGTTCGTTTTGCTGTTGGCAAGCATAGTAGATGCTAAAGCCTAGTAATGCAATAGGAAATAGAAGATTATTACGAGTCGATTAACCAGCTTGACGGGAATAGGTATTTTCAAAACCAATTTTTCGGCTAGAATTTCTACGAATTAAAAGACCGAAAGGCAGCACTATATATGTTGGTTTCCACAAAGGGCAGATATGCCCTGCGCGTTATGGTCGACCTGGCCGAGCACCAGGCGGCGGGCCGTATTCCCCTCAAAGAGATCGCCGCGCGTCAGGGGATTTCGGAGAAATATCTGGAGAACATTTTGGCCACGCTCGTCCGCGCCAATATGCTCTCGGGCATGCGCGGCAAAGGCGGCGGCTACGTGCTCACGCGCCCGCCCGAGCAGTACACGGTGGGCGAGATCTTGCGCCTGACCGAGGGCAGCCTGGCACCGGTCGCATGCCTGGACGGCGACTGCAAGGGCTGCTCGCGTTCGGATGAGTGCCCCACGCTCGACGTGTGGAAGAACCTGGACAAGCTCATCAACGACTACCTCGACGGCGTGACGCTCGATACACTCGTCGCCCCCAACGAGGGCTACGACTACGTCATCTAGCCGCACCTGCCATTTGGGGACGGGGTAGAAATGGTCGATTTTCTTGCCCTCTGAGGCTTGGCAAATGACAAGGCCGCCCATCGTTGCTATGGACGGCCTTCTTTAGGTGTGTTGTGGCGGTCCGAATCCGGTCGCTTTAGTTCCTGGCGACGCTGTCGAGAATGCTGCGCATGATGGATACCAGGATGCTGCCCATAAAGGCCGATCCAAAGCTGGCAATGGAGATACCCGCGCCCAGCAGATTGACCGACAGGTAGCTGGCCAGCTCGAGCATAAAGCTGTTGACTACGAGCTGAAAAATACCAAGCGTGATAATAGTGAGCGGCAGCGAGATGACCGTCAGGAACGGCTTGACGAGCGAGTCGACGATGTTGAGGAACAGTCCCACGAAGGCAAAACACACCCAGGCGTCGGCTATGCCGAAGGGCTGAATGCCGGGGACGAGAAACGTTGCGATCGCGATGGCGATTGAGGTAAAGAGCCAGTTAAGCATAAAGCGCATGGTGGAAATCCTTTCTTGCGCAAGACGTGGCAAAGAGGCGTGAGAGGCACGTGCCTTTGCAACTCGGATAGATGCGCGGGCACGGCCCTGTTTGGGCGCCCATTGTCTCAGATATTCATGGAGCTTGCGTGCGTATTCGGTTTCAAAACGGCGTTCGTCCTAGAAAACGCGCCGCTGGCAGAGAGTCTTGTCGCTTTAGTTTGGTGGTGTGCTACACTGCTACGGGCAAAAGCCACAGGCGTTGCCCTATTGCATAGAACGGGCGAACGATGTCCGATGTCAGTATCAACTTCGATGCCTTTTGGCGGGTTTGGCGGTGATCGATGAATATCGAGAACATGTTTGACAAGCCTGATGTCAAGCAGCTGGTCCACGCATTTAGCCTTTTGGACGACGAGAAAGATATCCAAGCGTTCTTGACCGATATCTGCACGCCGCGCGAGATTTGTGATCTATCGCAGCGTCTGCAGGTCGCGCGTTACCTGGACGAGGGCGAGCCCTATGTTGAGGTTCAGGCGCGTACCGGCGCTTCGTCCACCACGGTGAGCCGTGTGTCCAAGGCACTCAACGGCGAGTACGGTGGCTACCGCAAGATCCTCATTAAACTGGAGGATGGCGAGTAGGCCGCGCCAAAAACGAATTGTGCAAAACCGCTCCTCCGAGGGCGGTTTTTTGATCCCTTGGGGACGGAGGAAAACGGATCACCGAGGGGGTCAGTCTAACCCGGTGATCCGTTTTCCTCCGTCCCCAAGGGATCAAATCTGTTGGCGTGGGGCAAATCTGTCCGCTTGGGCGGGTAGGATGGATGCATTGATTATTGCGAACAGTTTGAGCGGAGGACCATGCCTGTTCAAATCTATACCACCAATGCCGGCACGGATTTGAGCGATGCCGAGTCGGCGTTGCTTGCCGACCTTATTGCCCGCCACGGGCGTGCCGTGTTGCTGGCACCTACGTTTGCCGAGCTCGACCTGTGCCGTCATGATGCGGCGGAAGCCGGCGTTTCGCTGGGTATCGACTACAAGACGCCTACATCGTGGCTTCGCTCGCTTTGGGAGCTTTTGGGCGACGGGCGCGGTTTCGTCGACAACCTGCAGCGCCAGATGCTGTTCTCGGACATGGTCACGCGTCTCGACGATGCCGACCTGCAGCCACTTTCGCGCAGCCAGGGCACGGTGCGCATGCTCGCGCGCATGGCCCGCGACGTGCTGCCGGGTGTGGCGGGGACGACGGCCGAGCGATGCCGTGGCAACAATTGCCAGCCTGAGCCAAAAAGCGATGCCGAGGCTCGCGTGTTCGAGCTTTTGCGCGCCTACGCGGGCGGTTTGGATCGTCGAGATATGGTCGAGCCCTGCGAGGCGGCCGACATTATGGCCGGTGCCCTGGCCGATAACCTGCTGGCGTGCACCCGCGCCGTATGCGTGCGCGGTGTCACGTCGTTTACGCACGGCCTGCTCGAGCTGCTGTCTGCCGTGGCGAACAATGGGGGAGAGGTCGTCGTGCTGCTTGCCTGCGAGCAGGCGGCGATGCGCGAGGAGCTTGCCGTGGCATTTGATGCCCGCGGTGTGCTGTTTGAGGTCGCGCCGCTGGGGGAGGACGCCGTCGCGTCTGATGCCGCTTGCGGGACCGCCGCTCAGCCTGCCTTTATTGAGGTCGCCGGCCCCCATGCCCGTGCTCATGTCTATGCGGACGCCATCGATAAGTTGGTGAAAGTGCACAAGGAGTCCAAGGCCGATAAAGCTGCTGCAACGCCCGCCGACCCCGTGTGCGTGCTCGTTGTTTCTGCCCGGGCACCCCAGCTGTTCGGTGAGCTCGCCTCTCGTCTGGCAGCTCATCATATCGCTGCCGAGACAGTTGAGTTCACGGCGTTTTCCCAGTCCATTGCGGGCAGGCAGTTTGCGGCGCTTGCCGGCCTGATCGAGCGCATGAAGGCCGCCGATGAGGGCGCGGCGTCAAAGACCGAGTGGTGGCCCGCGCCGGAGCTTACCGACTGGATCTACAGTCCGCTTTCGGGCGCTGATGCCGTCAATGCCCGTACCTTCGATAAGAATATGCGTCTCTCGCGTAGCAAGACTACCGCGGGCGTTAAGAGTCTGCTTCAGAGCGTCCAGGGCCAGGTGAGGGGCGCGCGCAGGGCGGCGAGCGACGACAACTGGTTTAAGAACGTACCGTGTGTGGTTTCGGACGTGTTCCAGGCGCTGTGGCGTGACAAGCCCGTGACGGCGCTCAAGGCCATGCTTGCCGTTGCCGAGGCGTTGCCCGATCGCTCGCTGGGCAGCTTGGATGGCCAAGCCCGTCGCCAGGCGGAGGTGGCCCTGCTGCGCCACGCCATCGAGATCCTTATGAATGGCGCCCGCGCGCTCGACGTGTCGCAGGCCGCGACCGTGCCCGTGCTCGATGGCATTCGCACCAAGGTGGACAAGCGTAGCACCGCCTATGATTACGAGACCCACGAGGTTGACCGCGCGCCGCGCGCCCAGGTTCGTTTTGCTTCGCTTGCCGATGCGGCGGCTCTGCGCCCCGGCAGCTACGATGCCGTGCTGTTTGCCGATGTCGATCTGGACAGCTATCCGCTCTCGCACGAGGAGGGGCCGCTGGCCACGCTGACGGCGAGCCTTGGTCGCGAGGGTATGACGCTTGAGCCCGCGGCCCTGCTGCGCGCGCGCTT
>CALKBB010000258.1 GCA_937989795.1 uncultured Collinsella sp.
ATGCTCTCGGACGTCGCCGAGGCAAGAAACGAGCACGTGTTGACGATAGCGATATCGGCATCCTGCGGATCGAATGCCTCCTCGTAGCCCGCAGCGGTCAGCAGCGAACGCATGCGGTCGGTATCGACCTCGTTCTTGGCGCAGCCAAGCGTGATATAGAGTACGGAACCCAACGGAGTATCCATGTTGGAGAGCGGTCCTTTCGATTGATATTAGCGGTAGTTGGTGAACTGCAGCGGCTGACCGTAGTCCTGGTCGCGCAGGAACTGGATCACCGTCTGAAGCGCGTCCTTAGAGGCCGAGGTAACGCGCAGCTTATCGGCCTCGATGGTCACCTTGACCTTGAGCTTTTGATCCTTGATGTCCTTATTGATCTTCTTGGCGGTCGCCTGGTCAATGCCCTCGACGATATGGCCGAGCACGCGCACGGTACCGCCCGAAGCTGCCTGCGGCGCGTCCCAAGAGACAGCCTTGAGGTCGATACCGCGCTTGATGAGTTTGGAGCTCAGCACGTCAATAATCTGCTTGGAGACAAAATCGGCCGGGGCATTGATCGTAAAGAGCTTGTCGCCCTTCGAAAGCTCGATGGTGGCGCCGGAGTCCTTGAGGTCATAACGCTGAGAGATCTCGCGAGCGGTCTGCTGGAAGGCGTTATCGACCTCCTGCATATTGACTTCGGACACAACGTCGAAGCTGGAATCTTTAGCCATGGTTCTTCCTTTCGGTACGGGGAGCCTTAGTAGCTGTCGTACGAATAGTCAACTAATCGTTTACCGTCTGGCCGTCGGATGTCGTGTCGGTGCCGTCGGTAGACTGGGCGTCAGTGCCGTCGGCAGCGTCGGTGCCATCGGCAGACTGCGGGTCGGTGCCGTCAGCAGTATCGGTGCCGTCGGTACCCTCGCCGTCCTTGGAGTCTGTGGTCTCCTTCTTGGGAACGGTAATGGTCACACGCGCCACGCCCGATGTCTTGGTGTCATAGCGGACCTTTTCACCGTTCTTGGTGACCGTGACATCAGAGGGCTTGGACGTGGTGATCTCGATCGAGGACTCGGGCGTGTACTCCTGCTCAAAAGGACCGGTCGCCTGGGCGCCGTAGACCGATTTACCGTCGACCTTGACCTCAATCCAGGCGGTCTTGCCCTTGGCAACGGAGACCTTGACCTTGATGACCTCGTCCTCTTTCTTTTTCGCGTTCGCCTTGGCGGCATCGGAGTCGGCAGAATCCGTCGCCTCGTCGGTGCCTTCGTCCTCGTCAACGGATTCGGTCTTCTTGGAAGACTTCTTGGTCGACGTCTTGGTGGCCGTGGGCGTCTCGGGCGTCGACTCGGGTGCAGAAGAGCCGCAGCCACGCAGGAGGACCACGATGAGCAAAATCAGCAAAAGTGCCACGGCACCGATGCCGGCGTAGATGATGCGCGGATCGAGTCCATTGTTCTGAGGAGCACGTCCACCGCCGCGTCCGCGATTGGAGCCGCCACGGCCATTCCCCTGCGGCATACGGCCGCGACCGCTATCGGGACGACCACGATAGCCGCCCTGGCGCTGCGAGCCACGCTGGCCCGAACGCGGCGCAAGCTCGCCACGGTTCTGATAGCCACGCTGGTCAGAGCGAGGCGCCGAAGAGCGCTGGCCGTAAGGCTGCGATTGCGAACGAAGGCGCGGCGTCACCTGCGTGGTATCGGCGTCGGCGCAACCACCGCGGGAACGCCCGGCAGAAACTCCGCGATAACCACGACCGGAGTAGCCTCCGTCGCCGTAACCGGCGCGAGGATCGCGACTCAACCCGCGAGCGGCGGGAAGCGCACGGTCATCCGGCATAGGCGTACTGCGAAATCGATCTCGCTGAGAACGAATCTCCTCGCTGGAGCCCGTCTCGGTGATATAACCCGCCTGCGGAGGACGCTGGCCGTACCGCGTCGAGCGACCACTCTGAACCATCAGAAAGCGTCCGTTATCGACCGACGAACGCGAGTTAACGTAGCCGGCAGCATCCTGAAAACGACCGCCCTGCTGCGAGGTCTCGCGTTCATATGCCATGAGGTCGTCAAAATAGGCATTGACGACCTCGCGCGGATTGAGGCCCAAAAAGCGAGCGTAGCTCGAAATCATGCCCTGCGCATAGCCGCGCGGCGGCATCGAAGCAAAGTTACCGGTCTCGAAAAACTCGATGATCTGCGGCCTGATTTTGATGGTGTTGGCGACCTGCTGAATGGAAAGGCCCATTCGGCGACGCTGCTCGAGCAGCATGTCACCAAAGCGTGCAGCCATCAGAATCCTCCAAACTCACGATCTTCACGTGCCATTTCGGCGTCGACAGATTCCAGCGCGGCAAGCCCCTCCTCGTCCAACAGGACCTCGCGCGGCTTGGAACCGTCGGGCGGGCCGACGACACCCTTTTCTTCCAGCATGTCCATAATACGCCCGGCACGCGCATAGCCAACCTTCAGACGACGTTGCAGGCCAGATGTGGAGCCAAGCTGCGATTCCACCACAATATGGGCGGCTTCCCAAATGAGCGGATCATCGTCTTGCGGCTCGGCGACTCCGGTGCGAACAATGCCGCCGCCACCAGCCATGGACATGGAAGCAGGCGCCACGGCAGACAGAATCTCCTCGTGGTAGTCGGGCTCGCTTTGCGACTTAACGAACTCGACGATCTCGTTGATCTCGTCATCCGAAACAAAGCAGCCCTGGATACGGCGGGGCTTGCCCCAGTCGACCTTGGAGAACAGCATGTCGCCCAAACCGGTGAGCTTTTCGGCGCCCATCTGATCGATAATGACGCGGGA
>CALKBB010000259.1 GCA_937989795.1 uncultured Collinsella sp.
CATCTCGATTCCAGCATGTACCAGCAGATACGGGCGCTCCTCGGTCTCGACCACTGCGTAGAGCGGCAGCGCGGCCATCCATCGCACGAGCTCCTCGTATGCCTCAAATTCCATTTCGTTGAGCTGCTGGCGCGTGGTCCAACCGCCGTTGATATCCCAGGTCTCGGCATCGAGCGGGTCCTGGCCAATGATCGCGTCGAGCATAATCTGCTCGTGGTTACCCTTAAGCACGCGAGCGTTGGGCAGCGACCGCACCAAATTGATGACACCGACCGGATCGCGACCGCGGTCGATCATGTCGCCCAGCACGTACAGCGTGTCGTCGGACGTCAGCGAGATCTTGGAAAGGGCCTCGTCCAGCGCGCGCACGTGCCCGTGAGCATCAGATGTCACATAGATCGCCATGGAACGCCTTTCCCTGCATTACGGCCGAAGCCCGATGCCACGACTAAAACTTCAAGTTGAACTTAAACGTTACCCATTGTACTCCGTTGCAATAAAGCTGGAAAGGGTTTCCGAGCAGAGGCAAAGACGGCAGCCGTCTATGACGATATCGCGCACGCCCGCAATCCAACCCCATAAACCCACCATCTTTGGGTACAAATAACCGCAGGCAACTGACCGTGCCACGCCAACCAACCAGGAGCGGACACCATCCATGAACCAGATCCTTCTCTTTATCGGCCTCGTCATCATTTTGTGCCTGACCATCAAACCCGTCGGCAAAAAGCTCCCCTTCCCCACCCTGCTCATCTTTATCGCGCTCGGCATACTGCTGGGCGTTAACGGGCCGGCGCACATCGACTTTAGCGACTACGCGCTTACCGAAACCGTCTGCAGTACGGCGCTGCTGTTCATCATGTTCTACGGCGGCTTTAACACCAACATCGACCGTGCCAAGCCCGTCGCAGCGCCCGCAGTGCTGCTGAGCACGCTCGGCGTTATCGCCACCGCCGGCATCACGGGCGCCTTTGCGCACTTCGCACTGGGCTTAGACTGGATCGGCGGCCTGCTGCTGGGCTCGGTCGTGGCGTCGACCGATGCGGCGAGCGTCTTTAGCGTGCTGCGCGAGCACAACCTGTCGCTGAGGGGCGGCACCGACTCGCTGCTCGAGGTCGAATCGGGCTCCAACGACCCCGTCGCCTACATGCTCACCGCGGTGCTCGCGACCCTCGCGGCAGGCGGCAACATCGACATTCCCGTGCTGCTGGCTAAGCAGATTATCCTGGGTGTGGGGCTGGGC
This sequence comes from uncultured Collinsella sp., assembly GCA_937989795.1. Classification (GTDB taxonomy): domain Bacteria; phylum Actinomycetota; class Coriobacteriia; order Coriobacteriales; family Coriobacteriaceae; genus Collinsella. The sequence goes on from CALKBB010000259.1 coordinate 1,244, forward strand.
CTTGCCATCGGCTGGACATCCAGCCGCCTGATTGAACGCGCACGCGCAACGGCCGAGGGCGCGCAGACCATCTTTTTGTTCGCCGTGGCGATCGTCGCCTACGCGTTACCAAGCTATCTGGGCGGCAACGGCTTTTTGGCTGTATACCTGGCCGGCATTGTGCTGGGTGCCAGCGACATCACCGGCAAAGTCGAGATGGCGCACTTCTTTGACACCCTCACCGAGATGGCCGAGATGACGATCTTCTTCTTGCTCGGCCTGCTCGTCACGCCCGCACGCCTACCACAGATGCTGCTGCCGGGCCTGACGCTCATGGCGTTCATGCTCTTCGTGAGCCGCCCCATCGCCGTCGGCGTGCTCCTAGCGCCCTTTAAGACGAATCCCAGCCAGGTCGCGCTCGTAAGCTGGGCGGGCCTGCGCGGAGCAGCTTCGGTCGTCTTTAGTCTCTTTGCCGTGGTTGCCGGCGTTCCTGGCGGACACGACCTATTTGACCTGGTGTTTGTGATTGCCGTGTCGAGCATTGTGGTGCAGGGTTCGCTGCTGCCGGCGGTGGCGAAGAAGCTCGATATGATCGATGCGGCCGGCGACGTGCGCCGCACCTTTAACGACTACCGCGACGAGGACGGCATGTCGTTTGTCAAGTTCAAGGTGGGCGCGGGCCATCCGTTTTCCGGACGCTCGCTCGCCGATATTGGCAGCGCCACGGACATGCTCGTCGTCCTGGTGCTGCGCGATGGCGCGCACCCGGTGCTGCCCAATGGCGATACCGTGATTGAGGAAGGCGACCTATTGGTGATGGCTGCCCCGACGTTTGAAGAGCGTGCCGAGGTTACGCTGCGCGAGGTCACCGTGACACCCCACGGTCGCCTGGCCGGCCAGCGCCTGCGCGACGTGCCACAAGGCAAGCATCCGTTTATTGTGGTGATGCTCAAGCGCGACGGCCAAACGATCATTCCCGATGGCAACACCCTAATATACGCCGGCGACGAAGCCGTCATTGCCACACTGGCGTCGTAGCCATCCCCACCTATAAGTTGCGGTGAAATAGGGACTGAATAGGCCTTCTAGCAGCCTAAACAGTCCCTATTTCACCGCAAGTTATTGAGGGGATAAGGTTGAGGGGTGGCTATGGCTACCAGCCGTCGTCCGTATCGTCGCCTGTGGCGAAGGCACGGAGGTTAAGGCCTTTGCGTTCGGCTCGGGCTAGGAGCTCTTGGGGCGACTCGTCCTCGATATCCACTACGTCGAGCATGGCGGCCGGAAAGCCCACGCCGGCTGCACTCCCC
>CALKBB010000260.1 GCA_937989795.1 uncultured Collinsella sp.
CCGACAAGTGGGCGGCTCCCATTTTTGTATATCTACCGGGAAACGAGCAAAGCCCCTCCGGTCATCGCTTCGCTCGACCACCTCCCCACTTTGTGGGGAGGCTTTTGCGGCCAAAGGCCGCCGAAAAGGCTCCTCGCTTTGCGGGGAGCTGGCCGAGCCTGCGAGGCCTGAGGGGCTTTGCAGCGCGGCCTTGATTTCGCACCTTCCACGCCAAAACGGGGTCTGCTTTGCGGCAGGCCCCGTTTTGGTTGGTATAGGAAAATAGAGAATGGCTTTTGGCTGCCCGCGTCAGACGATCTTGCGGGCTTTGTGGACGCCGGTCTTTAAGAACTCGACCCACTCGGCAAGGTTCACGGCGTGGTCGCCGAGGCGCTCCAGATACTTGTCGATCATAAACAGGTCGAGCGCCGTCTCGGCATCATCGGGGTGTGCCGCAATGTAGGCAGCGATCTCCTTGCTGATGCGGCCGAACATAGCATCGCACTCATCATCGCGGGCAATGACCTGCGCAGCGGCGGACAGATCGACCTGCACATAGGCCGCGATGGCGTCCTTGACCATGTGCAGGGCAATGTCGCCCATCGCGTACAGGTCGTCCAGCACGCCGACGGTGCGCGCGCCCTCCGGGTGGAGGTGCAGCGTGATCTCGGCAATATCGCTGGCCTGATCGGCGATGCGCTCAATGTCGGTGACCATCTTGAGCGCCGTGGACACCTTGCGCAGATCGCCCGCGACCGGCTGCTGGCGCAGGAAAAGCGTTAAGCAGCGGTGCTCGATCTCATGCTCGGCGGCGTCGATCTCGCTGTCCCGGGCAATAACGCTGCGGGCCAGCTCAACATCGCCGGTGCGCAGGGCGGTCATGGCGCTCTCGATCGCGCCGCCCGCCGCATGGCCCATGCGGGCCAGCATCGTGTCCAGCTGCAGCAGCTCGGCATCGTACATCTTCCGTACACTTGTACCCATGTTGCAATCCTCCTTAACCGAAGCGGCCCGAGATATAATCCTCGGTGCGCTTATCCACAGGCGTAGCAAAGACGCGCTCGGTGGGGCCCATCTCGACCAGCTCGCCCAGCAGGAAGAACGCCGTTTTATCGCTGATACGCGCGGCCTGCTGCATGTTGTGGGTGACCATGACGATCGTGTAGTTTTCCTTCAGCTCGGT
>CALKBB010000261.1 GCA_937989795.1 uncultured Collinsella sp.
GTCAGCGAAAATGGAGAAGGGGGAGGCCTCGCGGCCTCCCCCTTTTTTGCGTTTAGTCGATATGGGCTAAACGCCTCTATGGTTTAATAGCCTTCTCTATTTGAAGAAAACAAAATGAATGGCCATCGCTATTGCCACGATGGCAATGATCAAGAGCGCGATTTGGAGACGGTGCTGTTTGCGTCGTCTGCTTGACGATATAAATATCGATTTCCCCTGCTTTGGCGTCTCAAGATAGCGGGCGGAATGCGTTAGGGTTTGCTTGGGGCGAGGCCCTCTTTGTTGTTGCTTAACGGGTGTCTGTGTTTGCTCCTGGCTGCATGCGCTGTTTTTGGATAAGGGGGCATCCTTTAGATACACCGGATCGCTCGAGGCGACACCCATGTGTCTGCGACCTGATTGAGATTCTTCAAGGGTTTGATAACGATTGCGAGTTATATATTCAGGTTCCGCATCGTCAATAGGATCTTGGGAAATATGGGGACGATGGTAGCGTCTGGGCTGTGAATAAGCAGAACTATCGTTCTGCAGCGGCTCATACGAATTATCGGTGGTCTGATCGTCCATGATGCCCTTAGGTTGCCATTAACAACGTGTATGCGCCTATTGTAAGCCCTTGCCTCGTTTTGACAGGCGCGTATACGGTATTTAAGGCACGGTTCAAAGAACCTTAATCTCGTTAAAACCTTAGTCGCCCAGACTTAGATATGCTTATAGATAGAGACTTAAAAAACTTTATAGCAAAATGTATATATACATAATCGTTGGGCATATATTAGAGCGTCAAACGAAGTCCCTGCCACCTGGAAGATGGCTCGGCAGTCCCTAAAAGGAGTGGTAGTCATGGCAAGCATGGTTCCTTATCGTTCGGTCTTTGGTGTTCGTCCCTCTGCTAGCTCATTGTTTGATCTCTTCGATGATATGACCGATCTAGCAAATAATTCGATTGCCTCTAAGGCTTTTCCTGTCGATGTTGAGGACAAGGGCGACGGGTACGAGGTCAAGGCCTATTTAACCGGCGTCGCCAAGGATGACATCGATGTTGAGCTCAATGAGGGTCGTCTTTCCATTAGCGTGAATGTCGAGGAGAGCGAAGAGAACGAGGGCAAGAACTTCCTGCAGAAGGAGTTTAGCTCGTACAGCGCGACGCGCGGTGTGTACCTGAAGGATGCTTCGAGCGAGGGTCTTTCTGCAAAGTACGCTGACGGCATCCTTACTGTTACGGTTCCTAAGATTGTCGAGAAGAAGAACGTTACGAAGATTTCCATCGACTAGCGCTATCGGCTATTAACATCGGTGCCAACGCTAAGGGGGCCGGGAAGTGATTCCCGGCCCCCTTTCTATTTGAGACGGCCTACTGTATGGTCAGAGGCCGATATTGCCCGGCGGGACATATCGTGAGTTTATGCAGCCCCTCAACGCGGGTGGCGGTGCTGCCAAGCTCGTTGTCGAGTGCTGCCCCAAGTGAGTTTGCGTAGCTTTTGACGGTAAGGCTTGGGCGATTGTTGTCTTGGCTAATGTGCATCGCGATAAGCTGCTCGGTGCGATCGGTTACCAGCACGCGTGCGGCATCGGCGGCCTGATCGTTGGAGAGATGTCCTTTTGCAGACAGGATGCGTTCCTGAAGAAAGCGAGGATAGTCTCCTTGGCGCAGCATGGCTACATCGTGGTTGCTTTCGAGTGCGAGAATGCGACAGTCCTTGAGCGTATCGATGGCGCGCTTCGACAACTCGCCGGTGTCGGTGGCAAAGCCAATCGAATCATCCTGAGCGTCAAACC
>CALKBB010000262.1 GCA_937989795.1 uncultured Collinsella sp.
TTTAAGCTCACCGAGCAGGGCGAAGTCATCTTTGCCCGTTACGGCAACCGCACGCTGGCTCAGCGCCATGTTGAGTCCGTTGCCGCCGCAACGCTTTTGCAGTCGGCCCCGAGTGTCGAGAAGACCAACACCGAGACCACGCAGAAGTTCTGGGATATGGCCGAGAAGCTCAACACCGCAAGCCACGAACGCTATCTGGACCTGCTGAACACCGAGGACTTTACACCGTGGTTCTCGACCGTGACGCCGCTGACCGAGGTCGGTCTGCTGCCGATCGGCTCGCGTCCCGCCAAGCGCGGTCTGGGCGCCAAGTCGCTCGATGACCTGCGTACCATCCCGTGGATCTTCAGCTGGAGCCAGGCGCGCATTAACCTGGCCGCTTGGTACGGTCTGGGCACCGCCTGCGAGCAGCTTGGCGATCTTGACCAGCTCAAGGCTGCCTACCAGGAGTGGCCGTTCTTCCGCACCTTTATCGACAACATCGAGATGTCGATCGCCAAGACCGACCAGCGCATCGCCAAGATGTATCTGCACCTGGGCGACCGCCAGGATCTGTCCGAGAAGGTCTTTACCGAGATGCAGCTCACGCGTAAGTGGGTCCTTGCCATCGTCGGTGACGAGTGGCCGCTGCAGCGCCGTCGCGTGCTCGGCTGCGCCGTCCGTGTACGTAACCCCTACGTCGACGCCCTGTCCATCGCCCAGGTCCGCGCCCTTCGCGAGGTGCGTATGAACCAGGACGAGATGGCCGAGGAGAAGAAGGCCGAGTACATGAGCCTGATTCTTTCGACTGTGACCGGCGTCTCGGCAGGTTTGCAGAACACGGGGTAATCGATAGCCCTGTAGTCGTCCGGGCCCGCCATTAGTTTACTTTTAGGCACGTCCTCGGACATGCAAGAAGCCCTCGCTGCGCACTTCGTGCGGCGAGGGCTTCTTGCGTCCTGCGGAGTGTGCCTAAAAGTAAACTAATGGCGGGCCCTGCGATGTCCGGTCTTCGGCGGATTACTGCTGGGGGGATAATGGCGCGCTTCGCGCGTTTTGGATGGGGTCTGTCCCGGCGGCGCGTTTGGCGCTTCGCGCCTCGCGTCTTATCGATCGGGATCGAGATGCATCTGGTGCTTCTCGCCTTACGACTGTAGCGGCTGCGGTCCCGTTTGGGGTCGCGGCCGTTTTGTTGTGGGTCAAATATGAACGTTGTGTTAATGAGTCGGTGGACGGTGGTGTTTTTCGGTGAGCGGCGTATCCTTCCAACGGTTTATCTAGTGTGTCAGTTGAAAGGAAGAGGGCGCTCGTCATTGTTTGAATGTGAACTGCCGTTTGACCACAAGACGTTGCATCTGGAGCTCGAGGATAAGAACTTCGCGGGTGTGATGGAAGGTCATCAAAACGAGTTTAAGACTACAAAATCGCAGGAAGAGCTGGTAGAGGAGTCGCTTGCCAACCCTTATGGTTCGCCTTCGCTCGAGGAGCTTTGTGCTGGCAAGAAGGATATCGTCATTATTAGCTCCGATCATACGCGCCCCGTTCCCTCGCGTGTGACGATGCCTATTCTGCTGCATCACATCCATTCCGCTGCGCCCGAGGCTCGAGTGCGTATTTTGGTTGCTACGGGTATGCATCGTCCGTCGACGCACGAGGAGCTCGTCAACAAGTACGGCGAGGAGATCGTTGCCAACGAGGAAATCGTTATGCACGTCGCGACTGACGACAGCATGATGAAAAAGATCGGCACCCTGCCTTCTGGTGGCGAGTGCATCATCAACAAGATTGCTGCCGATTGCGATCTGCTGCTTGCCGAGGGCTTTATTGAGCCGCACTTCTTTGCCGGTTTCTCTGGTAGCCGCAAGTCCGTCCTGCCTGGCATCGCCAGCTACAAGACCATCATGTACAACCACAACGGTCAGTTTGTGAACGATTCCCATTCGCGTGCCGGCAACCTGTGCCACAACCACGTGAGCGAGGACATGTTTGCCGCTGCCGAGATGGCTCACCTTGCCTTTGTGCTTAACGTGGTGCTCAACGGCAAGCACGAGGTTATCGGCTCCTTTGCCGGCGACATCCACAAGGCGCACGAGGCTGGCTGCGAGTTCGTGAAGAGCCTTGCCGGCGTTGAGCCCGTCGAGTGCGAGATCGCCATCACCACCAACGGCGGCTACCCGCTCGACCAGAACATCTATCAGGCCGTGAAGGGCATGTGCTCTGCCGAGGCTACGCTTCCCGAGGGCGGCGTGATCATCGACGTCGCCGGTTGTGCCGACGGCCACGGTGGCGAGGGCTTCTATCACAACATCGCCGACAACGATCCGGCGGAGTTTGAGCGTGCCTGCATCGACCGTCCTAAGGACGAGACCCTGCCCGACCAGTGGACGAGCCAGATCTTTGCCCGCATCCTGGCGCATCACCCTGTGATCATGGTTACCGATCTGTGCAATCACCAGATGATCAAGGATATGCACATGACGCCGGTCAACACTCTCGATGAGGCGCTCAAGCTCGCCTTTGAGATGAAGGGTGCCGATGCCAAGGTGGCCGTCATTCCCGATGGCCTGGGCGTTGTCGTCGCGCAGCACTAGTACGCGGCCTAAACGAATCGTTTATAACCGACAAGAAAGATAAGGTTTTATGCTTACCAAACTCCTCTGCGAATTCGGCGCAACGGCCCTCATGATCATCTTTGGCGTGGGCGTACACTGCGATACCGTGCTCAAGGGCACCAAGTATCAGGGCTCCGGTCACATGTTTGCCATCACCACCTGGTCTTTTGGCATCTCGGTCTGCCTGTTTGTCTTTGGCGGCGCCGTGTGCATGAACCCCGCCATGGTGCTTGCCCAGTGCATCGTAGGCCTGGTGCCGTGGAGCAGCTGCATCCCCTTCATGCTTGCCGATATGCTCGGCGGCTTTGTGGGCGCCGTAATCGCTTGGTTGATGTATGCCGATGAGTTCAAGGCTTCCGAGGGCGTCGTCGACCCCATTGCCCAGCGCAACATCTTCTCGACCAACCCCACCACCGAGGGCACGAACTATGCCCGCAACTTCTTCTGTGAGGCCATCTGCACCTTCGTGTTCATCAGCGCCATCCTTGCTGCCGCTAGCCGCGCTGGCGAGAACGTTTTGATGCTCGCCATCTGCGTCGGTCTGATCGTTTGGGCCGTTGGCATGGGCATGGGCGGTATCACCGGCTTCGCCATGAACCAGGCTCGTGACCTTGGTCCTCGCATGGCTTACCAGGTACTGCCGATCAAGAACAAGGCCGACAACAACTGGAAGTATGGCCTGCTTGTTCCTGGCATCGCACCGTTTATCGGTGCCGCTCTGGCCGCACTGTTTGTGCACGGTTTCTTGGGCATGTTCTAGTCTGAGGCTACATAGTTGTCCGCTGACCGCATGGGGTAACTTCCCAGCGCATTCCGCAGGACGCAAAAAGGCTCGCCGCGCATTTCGTGCGGCGAGCCTTTTTGCGTCCTGCGGAATGCGCTGGGAAGTTACCCCATGCGGCCAGCTGTGGGGTCTTTGTTGCGTTCGAACAAGCAACCCACATATATATCTGAATTTGGATGGGAGGGGCTTGTTGCTGGTAGGGGCGTTGGGCTGCTGTCGACACTTTGGGATGGATTGTGCTTTGGGTTCGGGTCTTTGAGATGAGGGCGGAACTTTGGGATAAGGGGTTTACTTAGTTGAAGAGGGGCTTTATGGCTGATAGGTAGTCTTTGGCTACTTCGGCCTTATCTGCTTGGAAGTTGTGCCAGGCCCACCATTGGACCATTCCTACGAAGCTTGAGGCTATGTGGTGTAGTAGGAAGCTTCGGTCCATGGTGCCGGCGGGCCCTTGGGGGCCGTTGGGGACGGTTTCGGCTGCTCGTGACATGATGGTCTTGCGGAGACAGTCGGCGAAGACGCGCGAGCCGGCTCCGGCTACGAGGGCTCGAACGCCCTGACGGCGTTCCCAGAGGTTGTTGAGGATATGCTCGACTTGCACGAGTGGGTCGTCGAGCGGCGTACCATCGTCGTCGAGGGCGTGGGCGCAGATGTCGCTCACGAGCTCGGACAGTAGGTCGTCTTTGCTCTTAAAGAGGCCGTAGAATGTGGCCCGACCAACATGGGCACGAGCGATGATGTCGCCGACGGTAATCTTGCCGTAATCCTCTTCGCGTAGCAGCTCGGAGAACGCTGCAACGATGGCAGCGCGGCTTTTTTCTTTGCGGGCATCCATGGCTATGCATCCACGTGAACGAGTAGACAACGGAGCGTGCCGGAGCAACCCTCGTAGGGGCGCTTGCCGGCGCCGTAGCCGACGGCTTCGATGTGGTAGCGTGCCGGCAGGTGCTCGGACGTGCGCAGCGCGGTGACGATGGCGGCGCCCGTGGGCGTCACGAGCTCGCCAGCGACCGGTGCGGGCGTGAGGGCGATATTGCCCGCCTGGCACAGGTTGACGACAGCGGGGACGGGAATGGGCATAAGGCCGTGGGCGCAGCGAATGGTTCCGTGGCCTTCGGAGAGCGACTCGACCACGATGTCCTCAATACCTAGGTCATCGAGGCAGATGGCGACAGAGCAGACGTCGACGATGGAATCGACGGCGCCTACCTCGTGGAACATGACGGTCTCGGGCTTTTTGCCGTGGGCCTTTGCCTCGGCGGCGGCGAGCGCGGTAAAGATGGCGAGCGCACGGCGCTTGGCGCCATCGCTTAGCTGCGAGCCGTCGATGATAGCGGTGACGTCCGCCAAAGAACGGTGGTGATGGTGGTGGGCGTGATGGTGACCCTCGTGGCCATGGCCGTGGGTCTCATGATCATGCTCATGGCAGTGCTCATGCTCGTCATGGTCATGATGGTGGTGCTCGTGCTCGTGCGTGTGCTCGGCAGCTACTTCGTTGCCGTAGAGCCATGCCATGTCGTGGTCGTGGTTCTCGAGCTCTTCTGCCAGCTGAACGTCGAAATCGCAGGCGTCGATGCCATGCTTGTTTACGCGCGTGACGGCGATCGTAAAGCCGTCGACCGGCAGCGTGGCGAGCTGTTCGCGCAGGTGCTCCTCGCTGGCGCCCAGGTCGAGCAGGGCCGCGACGGTCATATCGCCGCTGATGCCCGAGGTACCGTCGATGATAAGCGTGTGCTGATGGTTGGACATGGAATGCTCCTTATCGGGCGCGGGATGTGCCGGCGCTCAGATGATTGATAAGACTTGCCTGGTAGGCGGCACCAAAGCCGTTGTCGATATTGACGACCGAAACGCCGCTGGCGCAGGAGTTGAGCATGGCGAGCAGTGCAGCTACGCCACCAAAACTTGCGCCGTAGCCAACGCTGGTGGGAACGGCGATGACCGGACAGCTCACCAGACCGCCGATAACGCTCGCCAGCGCGCCCTCCATGCCGGCGATGGCGATGACCACCTGCGCCTGGGCAAGTTCCTCGGCATGCGCGAGCAAGCGGTGCAGGCCGGCGACGCCTACGTCGTAGAGGCGGTCGACCTCGTTGCCATAGAACTCGGCCGTCAACGCGGCTTCCTCGGCGACGGGCAAGTCACTCGTGCCGGCGCAGGCGACGACGATGCGTCCGTTACCGGTGGGGGAGGGCTTGCCGCCCACGAGGGCGAGCTGTGCGTCCGGGACATATCCCAGGTCGATGCCGTTGTCGAGGAGCTCCGAGATGCGGGCTGCTTTTTCGCTGTCCAGGCGTGTGACCAGGATGCGCTCCTGGCCGGCATCGCGCAGCGCTTCGATAATGGCGGCAATCTGCTCGGCGGTTTTACCGGCGCCGTAGACAACCTCGCCGGCTCCCTGGCGCACCCCGCGCGAAAGATCGAGCTGCGCAAAGCCCAAATCGGCGGTCGGAGCCGTCTGGATGCGCGTAAGGGCGTCGGCGGGGGTGACTGATCCGCCGGCAACATCGCTCAGCAGCTGCTCTAGATCTCGCTTATCCATATATGTTCCCTTCGACGGCGCAAAGTCTAGCACTCAAAGGGTATGTTTCCGAACACTAAGACAAAATTGTTCGGAAACTATAGGACGGATTGATTCAATTGTTAGACGGATCGATTAGTCGCGCAGGATGATGTCCATGGCGAGCATCAGGTTGCGTTCGTCGATGGCAAACGGGGCGGCTTCGCGCGTCTTGGGCTTGGCGCAAAACGCGATGCCCGTGCCCGCGGCCTGAATCATGGGGATGTCGTTTGCCCCGTCGCCAATAGCGACCGTGTGGGCCATGTCGACACCGCACTCAAACGCCCAATCTAGCAGCTTGATGAGCTTGGACTCCTTGGTCACAATGTCTGCCGCCAGCTTACCGGTGAGCTTGCCGTCCACGACCTCCAGGCGGTTAGCCAGGCAAAAGTCGATACCCGCGGCGGCCACGATCTTATCGGCGACCTCGTGGAAGCCGCCGCTTACCACGCCGACCTTCCAGCCCTTGCTGTGCGCCGAGCGCACAAGCTCCAGCGCGCCGGGGGTAAACGTCACGCGCTCAAAGGTGCGCTCGAACACGCTCTCATCCAAGCCGGCAAGCAGCCCCACGCGCTCCTCGAGCGCCTGCTTAAAGTCAAGCTCGCCGCGCATGGCGCGTTCGGTGATCTGTGCAACCTGCTCGCCCACGCCGGCCTCCTCGCCCAACAGGTCGATGACCTCCTGGTTGATGAGCGTGGAGTCGATATCCATAACGATGAGGCGTGCGGTCATGACGGGCCTTTCCGAGTGCGGTTGTATTGGGGCACATTGTCGCACGCGGCGCGCCTTGGCGACGGCCAGGCCGCGTCAATTGTTTCGTCTCCGTCAAGTCTTTGAGCAAGAGCTACTTTTTCGCGGCACATCGACGCGGGTGCGATAAGATAGAACGCCATGTCTGGCTGCGCGGTTTACGCAGGCTGGGCAAATCTGTACGACGCCGCCCGGAACGACACGGGGCGGCACAGATCCATAAAGGAGGATCACTGGTATGAGCCAGACCCGTCCCATCGATGAGCATTCCATGCACACCCGTACCTGCGGCGAGCTTCGCTTCGAGAACGTGGGCGAAGAGGTCACCCTCACCGGTTGGGTGAGCCGTCGCCGCGACCACGGCGGCCTTATTTTCTGCGACCTTCGCGACCGCGAGGGCATCACACAGCTCACCTTCGACCCCGAGCACTCCGACGGCGATGCCTTTAAGATCGCCGAGACCATGCGTCCCGAGTGGCCCATCAAGATCCACGGCGTCGTGCGCTCCCGTGGCGAGGAGACCACCAACGCCAAGCTCGCGACCGGCGAGATCGAGGTCCTGACCGACCACGCCGAGGTGCTCAACACGTCCGTCACCCCGCCGTTCCAGATTGAGGACGGCATTGAGACCAGCGAGGACACCCGCCTGCGCTATCGCTATCTGGACCTCCGCCGTCCCGAGATGATGGCCAACCTCAAGCTGCGCTCCGACTTCACCTTTGCCATTCGCGAGGCGCTGCACAACCGTGAGTTCATGGAGGTCGAGACGCCCTCCCTGTTTAAGTCCACGCCCGAGGGCGCCCGCGACTTCATCGTTCCCAGCCGTATTCAGCCGGGTAACTTCTACGCCCTGCCGCAGTCCCCGCAGCTCCTGAAGCAGCTGCTCATGGTCGGTGGCGTTGAGCGCTACTACCAGGTTGCCAAGTGCTTCCGCGACGAGGATCTGCGCGCCGACCGTCAGCCCGAGTTCACTCAGGTCGATATCGAGATGTCCTTCGTGGACCAGAATGACGTCATGAGCGCACTCGAAGAGGTCCTGTCCGATGCCTTCGGCCGCATGGGTGTCGAGATGCCCACGCCGCTGCGTCGCATGGACTACTGGGAGGCCATGGACACCTATGGCTCCGACAAGCCCGATACCCGCTATGGCATGCACCTGGTCGACCTGACCGACATCTTTGCCAACTCCAAGTTCAAGGTCTTTGCGACTGCCGCAAACGAGGAGGGCTCTGTCGTCAAGGCCATTAACGCCAAGGGCGCCGGTGCCTGGGCACGTGCCAAGATCGATAAGCTCGCCGGCGTGGCCTCCACGTTTGGCGCCAAGGGCCTGGCCTGGATCGCCTTCCGCGAGGACGGCTCCATCAACAGCCCCATCGTCAAGTTCTTCTCGGACGAGGAGATGGCCGCTCTGCGCGAGCGTATGGACGTCGAGCCCGGCGACCTTGTGATGTTCGCCGCCGGCCCGCGCCTGCTCTCTGACGAGATCCTGGGCGGCATGCGTTCTCACATGGCCAACGCACTCGAGATCAAGCGCGAGGGCCACGACTTCCTGTGGGTCGTCAACTTCCCGCTGTTCCACTGGGATGAGGACCGCAAGGCCTATGCTGCCGAGCACCAGCCCTTCACCCTGCCGACCGAGACCGACATCGCCAAGATTGAGGCCGATCCGCTGGCAGCCGGCTCCTGTACCTATGACTTTGTCATGGACGGCTTTGAGGCCGGCGGTGGTGGCATGCGTATCCACAACGCCGAGATGCAGATGTCCATGCTCAAACTCCTGGGCTTTACCGAGGAGCGCGCCGAGTCGCAGTTCGGCTTCCTCATGGAGGCGCTCAAGTTTGGTGCGCCCCCGATGGGCGGTTTTGCTCTGGGCCTGGACCGCGTGTGCATGCTGCTCACCGGTTCCGACTCCATCCGCGACGTCATGGCGTTCCCCAAGACGGCCAGTGGCTCCGACCTTATGTCGGGCGCTCCGAGTGCCGTATCCGGCGCCCAGCTCAAGGACGTCAGTCTGCGCCTGATGTAGGCAAGCGGCTACATATTGCCTGTAACGAGGGAAGGACGCGTGCCTTCCCTCGTTTTTTATGCGCGGGCGTTGCGAGGACATAGGGTGACCGGACGTCGCGGAAACTGCGACCCAGAATCCATCCAAATAACGGGTCGCACTTTCCGGTTGAGCTTCTGGCGGAAAGTACATCCCAGAATCGGCGTTCGGAATGGGCCGGGCTTTCCGCTAAAGCAGCCTAGCGGAAAGCCCGGCCCAGTTTCCTACAGTGAGTCTCTCTGAACGAGCTGCATGTGCATGACGGTGGTGGTGGGCACGGCGCCATTGATCATATCGAGCGCAATGCCTGCGGCCATGTGGCCTTCCTCGCGAAGCGGCTGACGAATGGTCGTCAACGCGGGGACGCTGCGAGCTGCGACCTCGTGGTCATCGAAGCCCACGACCGAAACGTCTTTGGGTACGCTAATTCCTGCTTCGTTGAATGCGGCGATAACGCCGGTTGCGATACGGTCCGATCCGCATAGCACGCCGTCGGCATGTATTTCGCGCGCGAGCAACCGCCGCGTGGCTTGGTAGCCGTCTCCGCTGCTCCATCCGGTATAGATGACATTTTCATCCGGAAGGCTTTCGCCCAAAATTGCACGGTAGCCGCGAAGGCGGTCGATGACGGCGGGGTTATCCTGCGGCCCCAGCACGGCAACGATGTCCTTGCGTCCGCGATCTTTCATAGCGAGCGCCGCAAAGCGTCCGCCCTCTTCGTCGTCGGAGTAGACCGTCGAGAACACGTCGCGATAGGGATGGCCCTCGAGCTGGCCGCATAACACAGTGGGTACGCCCAGCTCGCGCAGCACCTCGAGCAGCTCACTGCCCTTGTAGGGCGAGACGTCGATGACGGCGTCAAACGAGCGGCGCTCAAAATGCTCGCGTGCGCGGTTGCGCTCATGCGAGGAAGATGCCTGCAAGATCACGGGCAAGTAAGACGACTCCGAAAGTTCCTCGGTAATGCCGCTTAAAAACTCACTGTAGGTGGGATCGCTAAACAGCTCGCTCAAAGGCTCGGTAACCAGTACGGCGATAATTTCCGTGCGTCCGACGGCGAGCGCCCGGCCGCGTGCGTTGGGAACGAAGTTAACCTTTTTCGCCGCTGCGCGGACGCGCTTTTTAGTTTCCTCGCTAATGCGGGGGGAGTCGTTGAGGGCACGCGATGCCGTGGAGCGCGAAACACCGGCAGCTTCAGCAACCTCGGCAAGCGTGGGTGCGGTGCGTGCTGGTTGGGTCATGGCGTCTCCTGGAAAATGCGGTCGATGTTGTCACTGATACGGGCTAGTGCGGATACAGCTTACTATAGTGCGCCTGAACAGCGTTCATGATATCCGGTGACCGGTGTCGTTTTGCAATCAAACTGCGACTGAGCACGGCATGTATGGGCGAGACATAGGCAGGCGCGACAGTTGCCTGTGAGTTCAAGAACGATGCCCGTGCTGTGCACCTAAGCTTAGGGTGACATAAGTAGCATGGTTGTACAACCGGTTGCACAGATTTTTGTACCGCCCGTAAGATAAGG
>CALKBB010000263.1 GCA_937989795.1 uncultured Collinsella sp.
CGCTGAGCTCCTCGAGGTCTTCGTCATCTTCGTCATCGTCGACGGATTTGCTGGGGGTCTCCTGGGGGACCAGCGAGGCGGCCTTGATGTCCAAAAGGGTTGCCGCGACCAGCAAAAAGTCGCTCGCCACGTCCAGGTCCAGCGCCTCGATGCGCTCGGCCTCGGCAAGGTACTGCTCGGCCACCTCACTGATAGAAATGGCGCCGATATCTACTTTTTGGCGGGTTACCAGCTGCAGCAGCAGGTCGAACGGTCCGCTGTAGACCTGCGTCGACACGCGATACGACATTTTCGACCTCCTTTGACGGCGCCTTCGCGGCGCGGTTTGGGTGCATGCTGCGACCGTTTTGCGCGGTCGACCTGTAAGTTTACCCTAGATGCCGGCGATTGCGAAGTTGAGCAGCTGCTCCGCCAGCGGATACACGGTAACGTCGAAATAGCGACCGATCACGTCGATGCCGGTCCACATGGGCAGCAGGTACAGCACGATGATAAGGATCGGCATGGCGTATTGCTGCAGACGGTAGTAGTTGGCGAGCGCCTTGCCTTTGAGGAACGGAACGATGATCGACGAGCCGTCGAGCGGCGGGATCGGGATGAGGTTAAAGAACGCGAGCGACAGGTTGACCACGATAAAGGTGGCGCCGAAGTTCATGATTTGGGACGCCACGGCAAAGGACATGCTGGCGTAGAGGTTGCCGTACGCTGCATGCATGAGGGCGGACGCAAGACATGCCAGTGCGATGTTCGATGCGGGACCGGCTGCGCTCACCAGAACCTCGTCGCGCTTGGGGTGCTTAAGGTTGTTGAGGTAGACGGGCACCGGCTTGGCAAAGGCGAACACCGGGCCGCCGGCGGCGAGCATGAGCAGCGGCAGGAGGACGGTACCGAACGGGTCGATATGGTTGACCGGGTTGAGCGAGACGCGGCCGCGCGAACGGGCCGTCTTGTCGCCGAGTGCCCAGGCCGCGGCGGCGTGCGCGCTCTCGTGGATGACAATACCCACGATGACGGCGACGGCACTAGCGAGCAGGTTCATAAAGTAGCTGCTGGACATGTCGCTCCCTTAGCGGACGCGGCGCGAGGCGCGCGTGAGCAGGTGGTCGGCCACAAACAGGATTACAGCGACGATGGCGTAATCCAGGCGAAACACGCCGCCAAAGGGCGACGTGATGACGCCGTAGCCGGCGATGGCGCTCGGCAGTGCGCGCGAAAGCTCAACGACAAAGCCCACAATCTGCAGCTTGGCGGTGAGGCCGTTAAAGCACAGCAGCACGGTCATCGCGCTCATAAAGATGCCGCAGATGCGACAAGCGATGGCGATGATGCTCATCGCCACGGCAGCGGCCTTACGAGAGTTCACGCGCGGTCTCCTCTTCGATCTGGGTGGAAAGCTCCAGCCATTCGTCCTCGAGCTTGGGCAGCTCTTGCTTAAGGCCGTTATATTCCCCCAGCGCGGCGTTGAACTTATCCTGATTGGCATAAAGTTCTTCGCTTGCCATCAATTCCATAAGCCCGTCATAGCGGGCGCGCTTCTTGTCGAGCTCCGCCTCGATCTTCTTTAGCTGGTTGCGCACGCCCTTGAGCTTTTTGTTGAGCGCAGCGCGGGCCTGGGCCTCGGCGCGCTTTTGCTCCTTGGTCTTTTTGCCCTCGGCC